>NZ_JBXFWM010000023.1:0-60852 GCF_056856655.1 Stenotrophomonas sp. STEN033 | reverse complement strand
CCGGTGGCCCGTCTGCCGAGCATGGCTCGGCACTACATTGAGGTTTGCCTGGAAGGCCTCTGCCGAGCATGGCTCGGCACTACTGCATTGGGGTTTGCCTGGAAGGCCTCTGCCGAGCATGGCTCGGCACTACCTCAGCTTTCGCTGCTTTCGGGGCTGTCTTCCTCGCCCTCGTCGTCCGTACCCAGCATGGCCTGCGAGGCGTCGCTGGACAGCGACTCCACGCCGCGCAGCTTGCGCTCGATGGTGCGGGTCTTGCGGCTGGCGTCGCCCAGGCTCTTGCCGACCGTGTTGATCTGCTTCTCGGCCTTTTCGAGGATGCCGGCGAACTTGCCGAACTCGCTCTTCACCGCGCCCAGCAGGCTCCATACCTCCGACGAGCGCTGTTCGATGGCCAGGGTGCGGAAGCCCATCTGCAGGCTGTTGAGCAGGGCGGTGACCGTGGTCGGGCCGGCAATCACCACGCGGTGCTCGCGCTGCAGTGCGTCCACCAGGCCGGCACGGCGGATGATCTCGGCATACAGTCCCTCGGTAGGCAGGAACATCACCGCGAAGTCGGTGCTGTGCGGCGGCACGATGTACTTGTCGCTGATCGACTTGGCCTGGATGCGGATTGCCCGCTCCAGCTGGTTGCCACTGTTGCGTACCGCCTCCACGTCGCCGGCTTCCTGCGCATCGAGCAGGCGCTCGTAGTCCTCGCGCGGGAATTTGGAATCGATCGGCAGCCACACCGGGGTATCGCCGTCGCCACGACCGGGCAGGCGCACGGCGAAGTCGACCATCTCGCCGCTGTCGGCGCGCAGCTTCACCCCGCGGGCGTACTGCTCGGCGGTCAGGGTCTGCTCGAGGATGTTGTCCAGCTGCACTTCGCCCCAGCCGCCACGGTTCTTGACGTTGCTCAGCACGCGCTTGAGGTCACCCACGCCGGTGGCCAGCTGCTGCATCTCGCCCAGCCCGCGCTGCACCTGCTCCAGCCGTTCGGAGACCAGCTTGAACGAGGAATCCAGGCGGGTGTTGAGCGTGCTCTGCAGCTTCTCGTCCACGGTCTGCCGCATCAGCTCGAGCTTGGCCGCGTTGTCGCCCTGCAGGTCCTTCAGCCGCGCTTCCAAGGTCTGGCGCATCTCGGTGATGCGCTGTTCGTTGCGCTGGGTCAGCTCGCCCAGCTTCTGGTTGAGGGTCTCGCCGAAGCGCAGCTGGACCTGTGCGCCTTCTTCGCGGCCCTTGCGCGTTTCCTCGACCAGGCTCTGCTGCAGGCCGGCCAGCTGGCGCGCGAAGGCTTCCATGCGTGCTTCCTGCTGCTGGCCGAACACGTCGAGCTGGCCGCGCACGTCCTGCAGCCGCGTGCCCAGCAACTGGGCCAGCAGCTGCTGGGCGTTGGCGGTCTCCTCGCGGCCCTTGCGGGCGTCGTCGTTGAGGCTGTCGCGCAGCTGGTCCAGGCGCTGGTCGGTGCGGGTGGACAGGTCGGTGAGGTTGCGGCCAAAGCCGTCGATGCGGGTGTCCTGCTGGCGCGCCATGCTTTCCAGCTGCTCGCGCAGTTCGCCGCGGCCGTTGCGCTGTTCTTCGCGCAAGGTGTTTTCCAGCACGGTGTTGTCATTACGGCGCAGCAACAGCAGCAGCTGCAGCACGAGGACGACGACCAACAGGCCGCCAAGGATCAGAGTTTCGGTTTGCATGGGGAGAAGTGTAGCCCTGCCTGTCTCAGAAGCTGATCCTGCAAGCAGCCGACCGCTGGCGAAAACAGCCATCGGCGCCTATCTGCGATCATGTGCACCCCCACCCGCCCTATCCCCACCATGAAGTTGCCCTCCCTGCTGCGGTCGAGCCTGTTGTGCCTGCTGCCGATGGCCGCCCTGGCCAGTGACTCGCAGACCATCACCTCGCCCCACGCCCTGCCCGCCAATGACGCGCGACCCAAGGTGTTCCTGGCTGGCAGCATCGAGATGGGCAAGGCCGGCGATTGGCAGCAGCAGGTGCAGGCTGCGCTGGCCGACGAAGGCGTGTTGATGCTCAATCCACGCCGCGCCGACTGGAACCCGGCCTGGCGTGCCGAGGCCGATGAGCCCGAGTTCCGCCGTCAGGTGGAGTGGGAACTGGCCGCGCTGGAACAGGCCGACATCGTGCTGATGTACTTCGCCCCGGGCACGCAGAGCCCGATCACCCTGCTCGAATTCGGCCTGTATGCACGCTCGGGCAAGTTGCTGGTGGCGGCACCGGCCGGCTACTGGCGCAAGGGCAACCTGGACATCACCGGCGACCGTTATGGCGTGCCGCGTTTTGATGACCTGCAGGCGTTGATCGCCGCAGTGAAGCAGCGCATCGCCGACCAGCGCGCGCACTGAGCCCCACGGAGAGCCGCCATGCCGTGGATGGGCATCAACGACCTGGGCACCTTCGTGGTGGCCGTCATCCTGTTCCTGATGTTGCCCGGGCCGGGCACCTTCACCCTGCTCACCGCCACCGCGCGCGGTGGCGTGCGTGCCGGTTACGCCACCCTGGCCGGGCTGATGCTGGGCGACCAGATCCTCATCGCCATTGCCGCCACCGGTGTGGCCGCGCTGCTGCAGGCGCATCCAGTGCTGTTTGCCGGGCTGCGTTACGTCGGCGCGGCCTATCTGATCTGGGTCGGCATCAACCTGCTGCGGGAACCGACGGCAGCCGCTGGCGAGGCTGCGCCGGTGCAGCACGGCCGGCGCTGGTTCCGCCAGGCGCTGTTGGTGGGCGTGCTCAATCCCAAAGCCATCCTGTTCTACATGGCCTTCTTTCCGCTGTTCATCGACCCGCTGCGGCAACGCGGTGCGCTGACCCTGGCGACGATGGCGGTGCTGATCGCCCTCCTCAGCATCGGCTGGTGCTCGGTGCTGATCTTCGGTGGGCAGTTCATTGCCCGCCGCCTGGCCGGCTATCCGCGCGTGGGCGTGTGGCTGCGGCGTGCGGTCGGCGTCTGCCTGGTGGTGTTCGGGCTGCGCCTGGGTATCGCCGAATAAGGCACTTGGATGGCGTAGCCTGCTGGCGTCGGGGCGGGCCTGCAGGGTCCGCATCCGACGGTCGCCGCCGCGGGCGATGCCCTGACTTTCATTTTTTATGCCGAATTCGGCGCGATGACACCTATACGCGGTAAAAGAGCGCCAGATCTCGGGTTTTTCTAGCTTTGCTGCACTGCGTTAAGCCAAACTCGGCCGCTTCCCCGAACCACCACGAACCGTGAGGTCCGCATGCAGTCCTGGCTCCGGCGCAAGCCCATCGACCAACTCACCGAACACGAAGAAGGCCGTCGGCTTGTTCCAACGCTGAGCTGGCCTCACCTGGTGGCGCTCGGCATCGGCGCCATCGTCGGCACCGGCATCTACACGCTGATCGGCGTGGGTGCGGACAAGGCCGGCCCTGCGGTGCTGCTGTCCTTCATCATCGCCGGTGCGATCTGCGCCTGTGCGGCACTGGCCTATGCCGAGCTGTCGACGATGATGCCGGCCGCCGGCAGCGCCTATACCTACAGCTACAGCGCACTGGGCGAGACCATCGCCTGGGTGGTGGGCTGGAGCCTTATCCTGGAGTACTCGCTGGTGGTGAGTACGGTAGCAGTCGGTTGGTCCGGCTACTTCGTCGGCTTCCTGGAGTGGCTGCACACCTCGTTCGGCTGGAACGTCGCCCTGCCGCAAGCCCTGGCTGCCGGTCCGCACGTGGAAGGCGGCTTCCTCAACGTGCCGGCCATCGTCATTACCTTCCTGGTCGCCGGCATGCTGATGGTCGGCACCAAGGAGAGCGCCACCCTCAATGCGGTGCTGGTGGTGTTCAAGCTGATCGCGCTGGCGGTGTTCGTTGCGGTTGCGCTGCCGGCCTTCAACGCCGAGAACCTGCAGCCGTTCATGCCCTATGGCTTCCCCAAGTCGATCAGCGCCGATGGCGTGGAACGCGGGGTGATGGCGGCGGCGGCGATCATCTTCTTCGCCTTCTACGGCTTCGATGCGATCTCCACCGCCGCCGAGGAAACCAAGAACCCCAAGCGCGACCTTTCGATCGGCATCATCGGTTCGATGGTTGGCTGCACCATCATCTACCTGCTGGTGGCCTTGGCCGCAGTCGGTGCGATGAGCTACACGGTGTTCGGCAAGAGCGCCGAGCCGCTGGCGCTGATCATGCGCGAACTCGGCCACGGCACTGCCGCGCTGGTGATCGGCATTGTCGCCATCATCGCCCTGCCGACCGTGTTGTTGGCCTTCTTCTACGGCCAGAGCCGCATCTTCTTCGTGATGTCGCGTGATGGCCTGTTGCCGCGCGGCCTGTCCAAGGTCAACCAGCGCACCGGCACGCCAGTGGTCATCACCCTGTTCACCGCCGTGCTGGTGGCCGCGCTGGCCGGTGTGGCGCGCCTGGATGAAATCGCCGCGCTGGCCAATGCCGGCACCCTGGCCGCGTTCACCGCCGTGGGCCTGTGCCTGCTGGTACTGCGCAAGCGCGAGCCCAACCGTCCGCGCACCTTCCGCACGCCGCTGGCCTGGGTGGTCGGGCCGCTGGCGATCGGCGGCTGCATCTACCTGTTCATCAGCCTGCCGATGCGCACCCAGCTGTGGTTCCTGGCCTGGAACGTGTTCGGCCTGCTGGTCTATGCCGTGTACAGCCGCCGCAATGCGGTGCTGGGACGTGGCAAGTAATCCACAAGCTGTTGTGGATAACGCAGAAAGCGGGCGTCGGCCCGCTTTTTGTTTTTGGGGGTTTGTGGGTTCTGCTTGAAGAGCACCCCTCCCCAGCCCTCCCCTTGCCTGCGGCAAAGGGAGGGAGCAGAGCCGCCCCTCCCTTGCGCTTAGCGCAGGGGAGGGTTGAGGAGGGGTGCCTTTGCCTTAAAGCTTTAAAGCCTTGCAGCTCCCCACCTGTGGATAACCCACTTATCCCCACCAAGTTGTGGATAAAAACAAAGCGGGCACTAAGCCCGCTTTGTCATTCCACTTATCCACCAGCGCGCGATCAGGACTTCTTCTGTGCCGCCGCATAGTCCTGCGCCTGGCGCATCACCCGCAGCACGTTGCCGCTCCAGATGTTGGCAATCTGCGCATCACTCAGTCCACGGCGCTGCATCCACGCGGTGATCTTGGGCAGGTCGGCCGCGTCTTCCATGCCGGTCACACCGCCACCGCCGTCCCAATCCATGCCGATGCCGACATGATCCGGGCCGACCACGTCGAGCATGTGGCCGAAGTGCTGGAAGAAGTCATCCAGCGTGGCCTTGCGGCGCGGGTATTTCTGGTCGAGCTCGGCCATCGCCTTGCGCAGTTCCACGCCCTTGGCCATGGTCATGTTTTCCCAACCGCCCAGGCGCTTTTCCAGTTCTTCTTCGGCCTGCTTGCGCTCGGCGCTCTTGGTCTCGTCGACCAGGTAACCACCGTAGGCATTGGCCTGCACCACGCCGCCCTTGGCGGCCAGCTGGCGCAGGCGCGCGTCGTCCAGGTTGCGCGGGTGGTTGAACACCGCCTTGGCCGAGCTGTGCGACAGGATGAAGGGCACCGGCATCATCTCGATCAGGTTGTCGAACACCGCATCGGAGGCGTGCGACTGGTCGATCACGATGCCCAGCTTCACTGCCTCGTTGACCAGCGCCTTGCCGGCCGGACTCAGGCCGTTCCACTCCGCACCCTTGGGATCGGTGGCCGAATCGGCGAACTCGTTGTTGGCGAAGTGCACCGTCGACATCAGCCGCAGGCCGGCCTTGTAGTAGTAACTCAGCAAGGTCGGGTCGGCGACCAGCGGGCTGCCGTTCTCCATGCTGATGTAGACCACGCGCTTGCCGGCGGCCTTGATCCTTGCAGCATCGTCAGCCGTCAGTGCCAGCTGGAACTTATCCGGGTTGGCGGCCAGCATCTCGTGGATTTCCTGCATGCGCTGCAGGCCGTGGTCGCGCTCGGCGATATGCGCGGCCGGGCTGCGGTCGCCCTGGTCGGTGTAGATGGCGAAGAAGCCGCCATCCAGCGCACCTTCGACCATGCGCGGGTAGTCCACCTGCGACAGCGCATTGTGGTCGTGACGCTGCATGATGTTGAAGTCGGCACGACCGAAGTTGGCCGGCGTATCCAGATGCGAATCCAGGGTCAGCAGTTTCTGCTGCAGAGCGGTGGCCTTGCTCAGCTCAGCCTGGCTGAACTCCACCGCCGAGGCGGCCAGCGGAACGCACAACGACAGGGATACCAGCAGGGACAGGGGACGCAGCGTCATGAGGCCTCACCGTGAAGGGAAAGGCCAGACCTTAGCGCTGTAGTGGAGCCGCGGGCCAGTGACGGACGGCATGGAGGCGGCTCTTGTAGTGCCGAGCCATGCTCGGTTGGAGCTCTACCGGGAAGGCCGCTGCCGAGCATGGCTCGGCACTACACGGTGCGGAGCCCTCCCTTTCGCGTAGCGAAGGGGAGGGTTGGGAGGGGTCGCTTTTGCCTCAGTCCAGCACGCGGCAGAACACCGCCTTGAGGTAACGCGATTCCTGCACGTGGGCCATGAACGGATGGTCCGGGCCGGCGCCGGCTACCTTCAGGATCTGGATGGTGCGGCCGGAGAAGTACGCGGCACGGCGCAGCATGTCGAGGAACTGGTCCTCGGCCACCAGGCCGGTGCAGGAGAAGGTGGCGAACAGGCCGCCAGGCTTGACCACGCCCAAGGCCAGCTTGTTCATGTCCAGGTACTTCTTCAGCGCGGTGATCACCTGGTCGCGGTCGCGGGTCATCTTGGCCGGGTCCAGGATCACCACGTCGTACTGGTCGCCACGGTTGGCCGCATCACGCAGCCACGGGAAGATGTCGGCCTGCACGAACTTGGGCTTGGCGTTGTTCAAACGCGCATTGCCCTTGGCAATGTGGATCACGTCCTGGTCGATGTCCACGCCCAGCACCTCGGCGGCACCGCGCGCTGCGGCATACACCGCGAAGCCACCGGTGTTGCAGCACAGGTCGAGCACGCTCTTGCCTTCCACCTGCTGGCTCAACCACTCACGGTTCTCGCGCTGGTCGGCGAAGAAACCGGTCTTGTGCGCGCCGGCCGGGTCGGCGCGGAACTTGATGCCGTACTCGGTGATCACGGCCGGTTCGGTGGTGGTGTTGCCGTGGAAATCGAAGCTTTCCTGCTTCTGCACGTGTTCGTCGGCGAAGCTGTGGAAGCGGCAGCCCGGGAACAGGTCACGCAGCGCCTCGTAGATCCATTCGCGGTGGCGGAACATGCCGGCGGCGAAGAATTCCACCACCAGCAGGTCGTCATAGCGGTCCACCACCAGGCCGGACAGGCCGTCGCCTTCGCTGTGGACAACGCGCCAGGCATTGGAGATGGCGTCCAGCTTCAGCACGTCACGACGCAGCGACACCGCCTGCGCCAGCTTCTGCGCGAACCAGGCCTGGTCCACCGCCACGTCCGGGTTGGTTTCCAGGATGCGCACGGCGATGCGCGAGTGGCCGTTGTAGAAGCCGCGGCCAATCCACTCGCCGTCCACGCCGACCACATCGACGATGGTGCCGGACTTGGGCTTGACGGTCGGCTTTTCGACCAGTTTCTGGAAAATCCACGGGTGGCTGGAGCGCCACGCGTTCTTCAGGCGTACGACGGGGAGTGGGGTATTCATGGCCGCTATTGTAGCCGGGCGCTGCCCCCTGCCTGCAGCGTATTCATTGACTGTAATGGGCACAGGCCGCACTATTCGCCCCAGAAGGGGAGTAGCTCCCAGACGTTGTCGCCGTCAATTCGAGTCGCAAGACTCCGGTGCAACGGCAGTCCCGCCCATCGGGACTGTGAGCAAGACCTTCGCCGCATTGGCGAAGCTCTGTCCCCGGTCTCCCCGATTCCGTGTCCAGCTCTTGGCCTTTGTGGTTCCGAGATACCCCCGTTCACGACCGGAATTTCATCATGATGCAGACAATTGGTAATCCTTGGCTGTGGGGCGGCTTCATCGTCGTCGTCATTGCCGCGCTGTTGATCGACCTGGTGCTGATGCGCCACGGTGGTCCGCACAAAGTCACCTTCAAGGAGGCCATCTACTGGTCACTGGGCTGGGTGGCGCTGGCCTTGGCCTTCAATGCCGGCCTCTGGTACTACCTGCATGAGACCGCAGGCGCGGCCGTTGCCAATGAAGTGGGTCTGCAATTCCTGACCGGCTACCTGATCGAGAAGGCGCTGGCGGTCGACAATATCTTCGTGTTCCTGCTGATCATGGGCTACTTCGCGGTGCCCGAGACGCAGCGCCAGCGTGTACTGATCATCGGCATTCTGGGCGCGATCGTGCTGCGTACGATCATGATCTTCGCCGGTTCCGTGCTGGTTACCCAGTTCCATTGGCTGCTCTACGTGTTCGGCGCCTTCCTGCTCTACACCGGCTGGAAGATGTGGTTCGCCGCCAGCGAGGAGCCCAGCCTGGATAACAACCCGGCGCTGAAGTTCATGCGCAAGCACCTGCGTATCACCCACGAGTACAACGGCAACCGCCTGGTCGCCGAGAAGGACGGCGTGCGCTGGTTCACCCCGATGTTCGTGGTGCTGATCCTGATCGCGGTCACCGACGTGATCTTCGCGGTGGACTCGATCCCGGCCATCTTCGCCATCACCACCGACCCGTTCATCGTGCTGACCTCGAACGTGTTCGCGGTGCTGGGCCTGCGCGCGATGTTCTTCCTGCTGGCCGGCATGGCCGACCGTTTCCACCTGTTGCCCTACGGCCTGGCCGTCATCCTGGCCTTCATCGGTACCAAGATGCTGCTGATCGACATCTTCAAGATCCCGGTCCCGGTTTCGCTGGGTGTGGTGGCCGCGATCCTGGTGGCCACGGTGATCCTGAGCCTGAAGATCCCGCCGAAGGGCGGACACAAGGCCTGATGTCAGCACCACCGGCGGGATTGTCCCGCCGGTGGCACGCCAGATCCCAAGCGCGGCGCCCTTGGCTTTCGCCCAAGGCGCCGCAATCCCTTGAACATGGACACGCCAACTCTGCCCGATACCGGCGACACGCCGGCCACCGTCGCCCGCAACGACCGCAGCCGGGTGCTGCGCGCGTTCAACATCAGCCTGGGCTTCGTCCTGCTGCTGGTGGCGATGTTCGCCCTGCAGAGCAGCGGCTGGGATTGGCGGCCGTGGGCGGTAGCGCCGCTGGAAGCCAGCGGTCTGGCCGGCCTGCTTGGCGCGCCCCTGCTGCATGGGTCGATCGAACACCTGGGCGCCAACGCGGTCGCCCTGCTTATTCTTGGTACGTTGGCTGGCAGTGTTTATCCCAAAGCCACCCTGCGTGCCCTGCCCTTGCTGTGGATAGGTTCCGGCCTGGGCGCGTGGATGCTGGGCGAGGCCGGCAGCCGCCATCTCGGTGCCAGCGGCCTGACCCACGGCCTGATGTTCCTGGTGTTCGTGCTCGGCCTGCTGCGGCGCGACCGGCCGGCAATTGCCGCCAGCCTGATCGGCTTCCTGTTCTACGGCAGCATGCTGATCACCATCCTGCCGCATGAGCCGGGCGTGTCCTGGCAGTCACATATGGGCGGTGCCGCCGCCGGCGTGATCGCCGCGCTGCTGTTCCGCAACGCCGACCCGCGCGCTGAGCGCAAGCGCTACAGCTGGGAAGACGAGGAAGACGCCGAGCAGCTGGCCGAAGCCGACAACGAACTGGAACCGCCCGCACCGGGCCAGGTGCCGGTGCTGTGGCAGCCGCGCGAAGGCCGTGACTATGAGGTAGTGGTGCCGCTGCGACGCCGGGATTCGAACGAACCGTCCTAAGAGCAGAAGCGGTAGTGCCGAGCCATGCTCGGCAGAGGCTCTACCAGCAATCCATCAACCTGCTGGGCCGGCATCAGCCGCGAAGCTGCCGATGCTTGAAAGGCCTAAAAGCCAACCCCTCCCCAGCCCTCCCCTTGGCTACGCCAAAGGGAGGGGGCGGTTCTTGGCGACTGACAGCATGCAAGGCAGCCGCTTGGCTCCCTCCCTTTGGCGCAGCCAAGGGGGTGAAGAAGGCCTGCTTGCGCGCCATTGGCGCGCGGCCTGATGAACGACCGAAGGCTGTGCCTTCGGGCCGGACGGGTTGGGGAGGGGTCGCTCTTCAGCTTTTAAGAACCGCCATCCACCGCCCGTCGTCCCAGCGCCGGATCATCGGTGAAGAACGCATCAATACCCGCCTGCAGATAGGCGCGGATCTCGGCCACCGAGGCTTCCGGATTGCGCGCATTCTCCGCCCCTTGGCGCAATGCCGGTGGCAGGAACGGGTTTTCCGGGCGGAAGCTGTAGGCCACTACCTGTAGGCCGGCGGCATGCGCGTCGCCGATCAGAGCGGTGGGTGCGGCCAACTTGCCCTGCGCGTCCAGCGGCACCAGCGCGCGCCGTTCTACGCCGATTGCGTCGGCATAGCCGGCGATATCGCGCAGGCCGGCTGGCGTCATCATCTGTGCATAAGTCAGGCTGCCACCGGCCAAGGCAATGTCAGCCGGCTTCTCGTCGCTGGAATCGAGCAACTGCAGCAGGCGGATATTGCTGTCCTTGCCGAGCTTGCTGCGGATCTGGCGCAGGTTGGCCGTCTCGAAGGACTGCAGCAGGATCGGCGCGACCTTGGTGTAGCTGTTGCCCTGCAGACTGGCCAGCAGCTTGTCTTCCATCGGCAGGCCGATGCTCTTGAAGTAGCTGCCGTGCTTGATCTCCGGCGCCAGGCCGATACCGCGGTTGGCACGCCCGGCCTGCTGCACCAGGAAGCTGATGATCTCGTCCAGGGTGGCAATGCGGAACTGTCCGTCGAAGGCGGTGCCGCGGATCTGCGGCAGGCGCTCACGCGCGTACAGCGTCTTCAGCTCGGCGACGGTGAAGTCTTCGGTGAACCAGCCTTCGACCTGCTGGCCGTCGATCAGCTTGCGGGTGCGGCGGCTGGCGAACTCGGGGTGGCTGGCGACATCGGTGGTCGAGCCAATCTCGTTCTCGTGCCGGGCCAGCATCACCCCGTCCTTGCTCATCACCAGGTCCGGCTCGATGTAATCGGCGCCGTCGCTGATGGCCTGTGCATAAGCGGCCAGGGTGTGCTCGGGCAGCAGTGCGCTGGCACCACGGTGCGCGTACACCGAAACCTGGGGATAAGTCTGCGCGGCTGAGCTGTCCATTGCCCAACAGCATGCCACGCCAACCCCCACCGCCATCAACCAGGCCCAGCTTCGCACCGTCACTACTCCAATCGAAAACAAGGCGCGCAGCATGACGGCTGCATGTGACGCGCGTAAGAACACCGCGTCACTGATTGCGTTGCCACTGCCAGCCATCCGCGTCGGCCTGCAGGCGCGCGGTGATGCCGATGGCCTGCAGCAGTGCCTCGTCATGCGAGACCAGCAACAGGCTGCCCTGGTATTGGCGCAACAGGTCTTCCAGAGCCGCCAGCGCATCCAGGTCCAGGTGATTGCCGGGTTCGTCCAGCAACAGCAGCTGTGCCGGTGGATCGGCATACAGCGCGCAGGCCAGGCCGGCTTTCAGTCGCTGCCCGCCGCTGAGCAGGCCAGAAGGCATCTGTACGTGGTTTGCATCCAGGCCAAGCAGGGCCAGCCGGCCACGCAACTCGCCCTCGGCCATGGCTGGATTACGCAGACGCAAGGCGTCCAGCACGCTGCTGTGCGCGGGTAGCAGCTGCAGCTGCTGATCCAGCAAGGCAGCAGGTACCTGCACGCTCACCTTGCCAGCCCGCACTGGCAGCTGTCCTGCCAACACCTTCAGCAATGTCGACTTACCCACACCGTTGGCACCGGTGATGGCAACGCGTTCGCCACGGCGCAGGTTGAAGTCCAGCGCGCGCAGCGCCGGTGCCACATGCGGCAGCTGCAGTCCGCTGGAACGCACCACCCACTCCGGCCCGCTGGTTTGCACATTTGGGACCAGCAACACCGGGGCGGCGGCTTCGCTGTCGGCCTGTGCCTCGCGCACGGCGTCGTGCAGCTGCACCTGCCGCTGATCCAGCTGCGCGCGTGCCTTGCCGAGGCTGGCTTCGGCACGTTGCCGCTGCAAGCCAAGCAGGATCGGCGCCTGATTGGCGTTGGCGGCCTCGCGGTTGCCGCGCGCGCTGCGTTGTTCCAACCGCTGCCGTTGATCGCGCAGAACCTGCTCGCCCTTGCGCCGCTCATGCCGGCGTTGCTGCAACAAAGCTTCGGCTGCGGCACGTTCGCCAGCGCGCGCCTGTGCATAAAAGGCATGGTTGCCGCCGTAGCTGCGCAGCCCCTGCGGCGACAGTTCGACGATGCGCTCCACCTGTTGCAACAGCAGCCGGTCATGGCTGACCAGGATCAGGCCCTGCTTTCTCGCGCGCAGCTGCTCGGCCAACCAGTGCCGGCCTGCGTGATCGAGATGATTGCTGGGTTCGTCGAGGATCAGCCACTCCACCGGCTGCAGCAACGCACCCACCAAAGCGACGCGCATGCATTGCCCGCCACTGAGCTTATCCACAGGTGTATCGGCATCAACGCCGTGCAAGCCAGCATCAGCCAAGGCCTGCTGCAGGGTTTCGCACAGGCTCCATTGCTCGCCAATCGCGTCGAAATCCGCTTGCTGCGTGCTTCCGGCTTCAATCCTGCGCAATGCATCCACACGCTTATCCACAGCCGCGAGTTCGGCTACACGCTGTCCTGCTCGTGGCTGTACCTGCTGTGCGAGGTAGTAGGCCTCACCGATGCGACGGCAATGCCCGGCACTGGGCTGACGCAATCCAGCCAGTATCTGCGCGAGTACGGATTTGCCCACGCCGTTGCGGCCGACCAGACCGGTGGGCCGGTCATCGAACTGTGCGGTGAGGTTGGAGAACAGGCTGCGCCCATCGGGCGTGTGCCACGCGACGCCATCCAGCGTCACGGAAATTGAGTTGGTCATGCGGTATTCCATCGATGCCCGAAGCACCCGGCCGCCAGCGGCAGCAGGGACTGGTAGGGACCGTCATCAAGACGGTGGCATCAATGGCGCATTGGACTGACTCCGTTGGCGGGGGGATCCCGTAACAGGGCCTAGCCTAACGGCGGCAAACAGAACTGTCAGTAACCGGCGGCGCGTAGTGGTCCGCGCCGCCGCTGTGGGGAAAGCTGATGCTCAGGCCTGGGCCGCACGGTGCGTGGCACACAGCTTGTTACCGGCCGGATCGCGCAGATACGCGAGGTAGAGTGGGCCGAATGGGCTTTGCCGCGGTCCCGGCGGGTCTTCCACGCTCACACCACCGTTGCCAACACCTGCCGCATGCCAGGCCTCGACCACCTCCGGCGAGGCGCAGCTGAAGCCGATGGTGCCGCCATTGGCGTGCGTTGCGGGCTCGCCGTTGCGCGGATGGCCGACGATCAGCAGCGCGCCGCCATGGCGGTACACCACGTTGCCCTTGGGATCGACGAAACCCGGCTTTGCGCCGAGCGTGGACAGCAGCGCGTCATAGAACGCCTTGGATGCCTCGATGTCATTTGCCCCCACCACGATGTGCGAAAACATCAACTACCTCCTGACTATTGCGTTGGCTGGCCCCTGCGGGCCGATGGCTCCACAGCGGCATTATTTGCCGATGCAGAAGCTCGAGAAAATCCTGCCCAGCAGGTCGTCGGCGGTCATGCGGCCGGTGATTTCGCCGAGCGCATCATGCGCCAGCCGCAGTTCCTCGGCGGCCAGTTCCAGCTGGTCGTAGTGCAATTGCCCATCGGCCGCGTCGAGGTGTTCGCTGGCCAGGGCCAGCGCTTCGACATGGCGCAGGCGCGCGGAGAACTCGCCCTGCATGCCCTCGCCTGCGCCATCGCTGGCGATATCGCGCAGGCGCGCATGCAGCTGCTCCAGGCCCACACCATTGGCGGCGGACAGGGCGATGCTGTCGGCGTCCAGCGCCTGCGGCCAGTCCGGCAGCAGATCGCATTTGTTGTAGATCCACAGCTGGCGGGCAGCCTGTGCTGCGGCATCGCCAATCGCGGCCCTGCCCGCCTCCGGATCGCGGGCATCGAGCACGACGATGGCCAGGTCGGCGCGCTGCATCTCGGCGCGGGCGCGGCGCATGCCTTCGCGTTCGATGGCGTCACCGCCTTCGCGCAGGCCGGCGGTGTCGACCAGCTCCAGCTCCAGGCCGTCGATGCGGATGGTCTCACGCAAGGTGTCGCGGGTGGTGCCGGCGATATCGGTGACGATGGCGCGCTCGCTGCCGGCCAAGGCATTGAGCAGCGAGCTCTTGCCGGCATTGGGGGGGCCGATCAGCACCGCGTGCAGGCCATCGCGCAGCTTGCGGCCGCGTTCGGCGTCGATGCGCAGCTGGGCCAGCAAGGCCTTGGCCTGCTCGATGCCGGCGCGCACCTGCGCGCCGCCGAGCGTGTCCAGCGGCTCGTCGGCGAAGTCGATGGCCGCTTCGACGTGGATGCGCAGCCGCACCAGTTGCTCGCCCACCTCTTCCACCCGGCGTGAGAACACGCCGTCCAGCGAACGCCGCGCGGCACGCGCGGCGCGTACGTCGCCAGCGGCGATCAGGTCGGCGATGGCTTCGGCCTGGGCCAGGTCGAGCTTGCCGTTGAGGAAGGCGCGCTCGCTGAACTCACCAGCGCGGGCCTGGCGCGCGCCCAGCTCGATGCAGCGGGCCAGCAGCTGGCGCAGCACCACCGGGCTGCCGTGGCCCTGCAGTTCCACCACGTCCTCGCCGGTAAAGCTGCGCGGGCCGGGGAAGTACAGCGCGATGCCGTCGTCGATGACCTCGCCGGCGTCATCGCGGAACCTGGCGTAATGGGCGTGACGCGGCTTGAGCTGTGGACAACCCAGGGCAATCGCGATGCGCAGCGACTGCGGGCCGGACACGCGCAGCATGCCGACGCCACCGGCAGCAGCACCGCTGGCGATGGCAACAATGGTCTGGGCTGTGGATAAATCGGTCATGGCTTACAGCTTCTGCAGTTGCGCGCGGGCCTGGGCAGCGCCGCTGCCTTGTGGCTGCAGCTCCAGGTAGGTCGTATAGGCCTGCTTGGCCTTGGCCTTGTCGCCGGCATTGAAGTAGGCGTCGCCAAGATTCAGATAGGCCACAGCGCGCGAAGGGTCGATCTTCAAGGTGTTCTCAAGCCAGCGCGCGGCTTCGGCGTACCGCTGCTGGCGGTAATAGACGAAGCCGAGGTTGTTGGCCGCCTGGGCGAAATCCGGCCGCAGCTTCAGTGCCTCGGTGAACTGCACGGCGGCTTCGTCATAGCGCTTCTCGCGGTAGAGCTGCAGGCCGCGGTCATTGGCTTGCTGTGCGCGCTGCCGGTCCGAGGTCGGTACGGCGGCCGGCACCACCAGGGTGCTCTTGCCGCCCTGCAGATCGGCAACCGTTACCGGCGCTTCGGTCTTGCCTGCAGGCTTGGACTCCTGTGCCGCATCGACGCGGCTGTTGAGGGCGATGGCGTCAGCCGACAGCTGGCGGGTATCGGCGTTGAGGAATTCCTGGCTGTCCGGCACCTGGAACACGAACTCGCCGCCCTGCGAACCGGGCAGGCTGCCGAAGGCCGGGGTCTGCCGCGATACCGCCGATACTGCCGGCGCCACATACGCAGCCAACTCGGTGCCGGTGATCAGGCCATCGCCGTTGAGGTCGCCCTTGCCGGCCAGCGCCTGCAGCAGCACCCAGGTGAATACCGAATGCCCGTTCGGGCCGCTGTCAGCGACCTGCTGGTCGGCACCGCCGGCGGTCAGCATCTGCCGCGCGCTGCGGCGTGCGTTCTCGCGCAGGAACGATGACGAACTGCCGCCGCGGGTAAGCCCCAAACCGCTGTAGCAGGCATCCATCACGAACAGCACGTGCTTGGCCTGCATGCTCTCGGCGATGTTCTGGATATCGGTCATCGCGATCGCATCGGTGGCGAACTCATTCGGGTCCGAGTCCACCGGAATGATGTAGCCGAGGTCACGGCCGGAGGCGAGCTGGCGGGTCGCGCCATGGCCGGCGAAGAACACGAACACGCGGTCGTTCTTGCCGGTGCGCTCATCGGCCAGGCGGTCGTGGAAGGCGGCCAGGATGTTGTTGCGGGTAGCCTGCTGGTTCTTCAGCACGATCACCTGCGAAGACGGGAAGCCGAACTGGCCGGTCAGCGTATCGGCGATGGACTGCGCGTCGCGGCCGGCATATTCGAGCTTGGGCCATTTGGCGTAGTCATCGATGCCAATGACAATCGCCCAGGATTTTTCGTAGCCGGTGGTGACCGTGGTATCGGCGACGGCGCCCTTGCGCGCGCGGCTGACGCTGAAATCACGGCCGTTCCAACCGGCGAACTGGTAACCATCGGCGATCAGCTTGTCGAGGATCTGCGGTAGCGCCTTCACCGCGCGGTCGTGGATGTCATGGAACAGGATGATGCCGCGCTGTTCCTTCTGCACCTGGTCGACCACGCGCTGCACGATGGATTCGGGCACCGGGTCGGCCCAATCCATCGAGTCGATGTTCCACATGATGGATTTCAGCCCGGCTTCGTTGAGCAGCTGCAGGCCTTCGGCATTGCGCGCCCCATAGGGGAAGCGGAACAGCGGTGCGCGCTTGGCATCCACGCCCTTGAGCAAGGTGTCGGTATCGAGCACCTGCTGGCGCAGCGCATCGCCGGTGGTGCGTGAGAGCTGCGCGTGGGTCAGGCTGTGGTTGCCGACCGCATAACCATGCTCCATCAGGCTGCGGCTGATGCCCGCCATCGGCCCGAGCTTGACCTTGCCGTCGGCCTCGACCGCGCCCAGGTTGCGGCCCACTTCAAAGAACACGCCCGGGACGTCGTAGCGCTGCAGGATGGCGACGACTTCATCGGTATAGGCCTTGTGCGGGCCGTCGTCGAACGTCAGCACCACGGTCTTGGCGGGCAGGTCGCGGCCGAAGATTTCGCGGTCGCTGTCCTGCATCGACATCGGGTAGGGCTCGATCACGCCAAAGTCGCGCAGGATGGCATCGCGCTTGTACAACGTGTTGAGGTGGGCGACGTAGTCGTCCCACTTTTCGCGCTTGAGCTCGATCGCACGGGTGCGCTCGAAGCGGCTGAAGATGCGGGTCAGTTCCTGGTTGTAGTTGCGCTCGATCTCATCCAGCGCGTCCAGGTCTTCGCCGATGCGCTGGTGCAGCTTTACCGCCGGCAGCGACGAATCCGCGCCCACGCGTTGATGCAGTTCGCGCAGTATTTCGCGGAAAGCTAGGCGATCAGCGTCGTAGAGCTCGGGTGAGGATTCGATGTAATCCAGCACCGTGCCCAGGGTGGCGAAGCGCTGTGGATTGGGGTCACGCAGCAAGGCGTCGAACTGTGCGGCAATGGCCTGGCGTTGTTCCAACCCGTCATGGAACAACTGCTGGCCGATGCGGCTGGAGGTCTGGCGGTCAGTCGGCGATTGCTGTGCTTCGTCGGCCAGCAACACGACGATGCGGCGATGGCCATCAAGCTGTTTCTGCAGTGCGGTCAACAACGGTGCCGCCGCTGGATTGGCTGCGGCTGCGGCCTGCGCGCTGGCCTGGGTAGGCGTCGCGGTGCCTGCCTCGTCCTTTTTGGAACAGCCGGCGACCGTCAACGCGGCAAGCAACACGGCAGGCAAAATCAGGCGGCACGACAACGAACGGGGCATGGCAGGCTCGGGGGTGAAAGGGTGCAGCAGATGTGGTGATTCTAACGCCACAGGCGAAAGCCCAAGCTTGCGGCGCTGTTCGGCTGTTGGGCTGTTTGTGGGAGCGGCGTAAGCCGCGAAGCAAGCACAGCGTCAGATCGCATAGGTTCCAAGGGTTCCAGCAATGTCAGCTTCGCGGCTTACGCCGCTCCCACAAACAGCCGAACAGACAGACAGCCGAACGATCTGTCTTCGCGCGGCTTGGCCCAGATGCGAAAAGCCCGCCTTGCGGCGGGCTTTTGCTTACTTGGCTTCGATCACCTTGCTCGGCGCGTCTTCGCCGTGCTTCTTGATCATCCACCACTGCTGCAGCAGGCTCAGGCCGCCGTTGACCACCCAGTACAGGACCAGGCCGGACGGCATGAAGGCCATCATCACGCCGAATACCAGCGGCATGAACTGCATCATCTTCTGCTGCATCGGGTCCATGCCCACAGCCGGGGTCAGCTTCTGGGTGAACCACATCACCGCGATGTTGATGATCGGCAGGATGAAGTACGGGTCACGTGCGGTCAGGTCCTGGATCCAGCCCAGCCACGGCGCCTGGCGCAGTTCCACCGATTCCACCAGCACCCAGTACAGGGCGAAGAAGATCGGCATCTGGATCAGCAGCGGCAGGCAGCCACCCAGCGGATTGATCTTCTCCTTCTTGTACAGCTCCATCATCGCGGTCTGGAACTTCTGCTTGTCGTCGCCGTAGCGCTCCTTCAGCTGCGCGATGCGCGGCTGGAACTTGCGCATCTTGGCCTGCGACTTGAACTGCGCATTGGCCAGCGGGAACAACGCCATCTTCAACAGGATCACCAGGCCGATGATGGCCCAGCCCCAGTTGCCGACCAGCTTGTGCACCTGGTTCATCACCCAGAACAAGCCCTGGCCGATGATGGCCATGATCGAGAAGCGGCTGTAATCGACCACGCGGTCCAGGCCCTTCACGTCTTCCTTGGCGATCTGGTTCACCAGCTTCGGGCCCACCCACAGGCGTGCTTCGGTGCTGACCTTCTGGCCCGGGGCCACGGTGAAGCCGGGGCCACGGGTTTCGATCACGTTGCGCGGACCGTTCTGCGACAGCAGGTACAGCGCCGACTGGTCAGCCTGCGGAATCCAGGCAGTGAAGAAGTGGTGCTGCAGCATCGCCACCCAGCCACCACTGATGGTCTGGTTGATCGGGCCGTCTTCCATGTAGTCCTTGAACGCACGGCGCTGGTAGCCATCTGCCGGGCTGAACCAGGTAGCGCCGTTGAAGCTGAAGGAATCCGGGTTGGTCATGCCCTTGCTGATTACCGGCGGCACGCGGTCCAGCTTGCGGAACACATAGCCCTGCCACGGAGCAGTACCGGTATTGACCACTTCATCCTTCACGCTGATGGCGTAATCGCCACGCTTGAAGGTGTAGGTGCGATGGATGCTGACACCATTCGGGCCATTCCACACGAACGGCACCTGCACTTCGTTCTGGCCATCGGCCAGGGCCACGGCGGTGACGCCCTGCGCCGGCTGGAAGCCGTTCGCGCCCGGCACCGGCGAATTGTTCTGGCTGGCCCAACCGGCGGTGGCGCTGTACGGATGCGCCTTGTCTTCGGTCAGCAGCTGCACCGGCGGGCTACCGGCGGCCTTGGTCTGCGGGAACTGCAGCAGATCGGCGTCCAGCACGCTGCGGCCATCGAGCACCAGCTTCAATACGTCGGTGGTCACGGTCACGCGCTGTGCGCTGGCGGCCGCTTCCATGCCTGCCGGCGCGGCAGCGGCCGGCGGCTGGCCCGGGACGGAAGCCTGCGGCACATCACCGGCGACCGGCGCATGCAGATCAACGTCATTGGCGCCCGGCACGGCCGCCTGGGCGGTGGCCACGGTTGCCGGATCCGGTGCGGCCTTTTCGCGACCCCATTCCATCCACAGCAGCACGGCTACCATCAGCCAGGCAAAAATCAGGAATACACGGGTCTGGTTCATCAGCAGGCAGGCTCGGCTCGACCGGAGGAGGTATCCGGTACGTTCAAAGGAAGAGGGGTGTCAGCGCCCTCGTGCGGCGGCATTGTGCCGCCCGCAGCTACAGGGGGCAATGCGCCAGCGCGGCGCAGCAGGCGCTCAAACGCCTCACGGATCTGTTGATTGCTGGCGGTCTTGGCCGCCGACCGGGCCACGATGACGTAATCGCCACCTTTCAGGCACGACCGTAGATGGCGTGTTGCATCCCGCAACACACGCTTGATACGGTTACGACCGACCGCACGCGTATCCACCTTGCGTGACACAGCCAGACCGAGTCGAGCAGGGCTATCCCCTTTCAACCAGTGGAGTGTCATCAAGGGCTCGGATACACGGCGGGCGCCGTTGAAGACCGTTGTATATTCGGCACGCGTACGAACCCGCGCAGAGCGAGGAAATCGCTTGCGCGGGCAGGTACTGATCACGATCGGGGTTGCGCTTGCCGCTTCACGCGGCAACGCAATCAAGCGCTGAGGACTTTGCGGCCCTTGGCGCGGCGACGCGACAGGATCTTGCGGCCGTCGGCGGTCTTCATACGAGCACGGAAACCGTGATCGCGCTTGCGCTTGAGGTTGCTGGGCTGGAACGTGCGCTTGGTGGCCATTGGGGCACCTGTATGAAGTGGACGGAAAGAACCGGAAATTCTATAGACCCCCTCGGGGTCCCGTCAAGTCTGGCTTGACAAAGCTATCCACAGGCCGGTGTACATCTTGTGGATGAGCCTGTGAATAAAACCGGGACAAGCATTCCCGCATCGGGCCGGCGGTGGTAGTCTGAGTCATCCACTTTCCCCCTTCCGGCCTGTGGCCCGGCGGCTTTCTGCGCCCGGCTGGCAAGCCTTTGACGATTATTGCTGATGGATGCCTGGACACGTTGTCTTGAACGTCTGGAGGCGGAATTTCCGCCCGAAGATGTCCACACCTGGTTGAAGCCGCTGCAGGCCGACCAACGCGCAGACAGCCTTGTGCTGTACGCGCCCAACGCCTTTATTGTCGATCAAGTGCGCGAACGCTACCTGTCGCGGATCGGCGAACTGCTGACCCATTTCGCCGGTTTTGGCGAGGTGATCCTCGAAATCGGCTCGCGTCCGCGGGCACCGGAGCCGGCGCCGCTGGTCGCACCAAGCACCGGTTCCGTGCCTGCCGCTCCCGTCGTGCCGTTCAACGGCAACCTCGATGCGCATTACACCTTCACCAATTTCGTCGAAGGCCGCAGCAACCAGCTCGGTCTGGCGGCGGCATTCCAGGCGGCGCAGAAGCCGGGCGATCGTGCGCACAACCCGCTGCTGCTGTACGGCGGCACCGGCCTGGGTAAAACCCACCTGATGCTGGCCGCAGGCAATGCCATGCGCCAGGCCAATCCGGCGGCAAAAGTGCTGTATCTGCGGTCGGAACAGTTCTTCAGCGCGATGATCCGTGCGCTGCAGGAAAAGACCATGGACCAGTTCAAGCGCCAGTTCCAGCAGGTCGACGCGCTGCTGATCGATGACATCCAGTTCTTCGCCGGCAAGGACCGTACCCAGGAAGAGTTTTTCCATACTTTCAATGCGTTGTTCGATGGCAAGCAACAGATCATCCTGACCTGCGACCGCTATCCACGCGAAGTGGAAGGCCTGGAAGCCCGCCTGAAATCGCGCCTGGCCTGGGGTTTGTCGGTGGCCATCGAGCCGCCGGACTTTGAAACCCGTGCTGCCATCGTGCTGGCCAAGGCCCGCGAACGCGGCGCCGAGATTCCGGACGACGTGGCCTTCCTGATCGCCAAGAAGATGCGCTCCAACGTGCGTGATCTGGAAGGTGCGCTCAATACGCTGACTGCCCGCGCCAATTTCACCGGCCGCGCGATCACCACCGAGTTTGCCCAGGAAACCCTGCGCGATCTGCTGCGTGCCCAGCAACAAGCCATCAGCATCCCCAATATCCAGAAAACGGTTGCCGACTACTACGGCCTGCAGATCAAGGATCTGCTGTCAAAGCGGCGCACCCGTTCCCTGGCCCGTCCACGCCAGGTGGCCATGGCGCTGACCAAGGAACTGACTGAACACAGCCTGCCGGAAATCGGCGACGCCTTTGCCGGCCGCGACCACACCACGGTGCTGCACGCCTGTCGGCAGATCCGCACGTTGATGGAAACCGACGGCAAGCTGCGCGAGGACTGGGACAAGCTGATCCGCAAGCTCAGCGAGTAAGCCCCGGCGCTGCCCTGTGGAAACGCTCATCGATGAAACAGGTGGGAAAACCATTGGGGCAACGAGGTCTGGGCCGGAAGTGCAGCGAATGATGCACCGACGCCACTGCGGCGTCATCGCACAAAACGGTGCATGATTCGGGGGCAGGCTCTGGGGAAGTTGTGGATAAAATTGGCCGGCAGATCCGGATCAAAATTATCCACAGGTTCACCCACCTGCTCAGGACCAGTAATACATGGGTTTCAGCTTCAATAAAACCTTTAAAAACAAACACTTGGGTGTGTTTTAAACCAAATCTGGCTCTACCAGCACCACCAAGCTTTTGATTTAATCCACATCTTTTAAAAGCATAGGGGCACGAAACCACATGCGTTTCACACTGCAGCGCGAAGCCTTTCTCAAGCCGTTGGCCCAGGTCGTCAACGTGGTTGAACGCCGTCAGACCCTGCCGGTTCTGGCTAATTTCCTCGTCCAGGTTCAGGGCGGCCAGCTTTCGCTGACCGGTACCGATCTGGAAGTGGAAATGGTCTCCCGCATTGCGGTCGAAGACGCCCAGGACGGCGAAACCACGATTCCGGCGCGCAAGCTGTTCGAAATCATCCGCGCCCTGCCCGATGGCAGCCGCATCACGGTTTCGCAGACGGGCGACAAGATCACGGTCCAGGCTGGCCGTAGCCGTTTCACCCTGGCCACGTTGCCCGCCAACGACTTCCCGTCGGTTGACGAGGTTGAAGCCACCGAACGCGTTGTCGTGCCGGAAGCCGCGTTGAAGGAACTGATCGAACGCACGGCGTTCGCGATGGCGCAGCAGGACGTGCGCTATTACCTCAACGGCCTGCTGTTTGACCTGCGCGACAGTATCCTGCGTTGCGTTGCCACCGACGGCCACCGTCTGGCCCTGTGCGAAACCGCACTGGAAAACGATAACGGCGCCAAGCGTCAGATCATCGTGCCGCGCAAGGGCGTGACCGAATTGCAGCGTCTGCTGGAAGGCGGCGAGCGCGAAGTCGAGCTGGAAGTTGGCCGCAGCCACGTGCGCATGAAGCGCGACGATGTGACCTTCACCTCGAAGCTGATCGACGGCCGTTTCCCGGATTACGAAGCAGTGATTCCGATCGGCGCCGACCGCGAAGTGAAGGTCGAGCGCGAAACCCTGCGCGCTTCGCTGCAGCGTGCGGCAATTCTCTCCAACGAGAAGTACCGCGGTGTTCGCGTCGAAGTGACCCCGGGCCAGCTGAAGATCAGCGCGCATAACCCGGAGCAGGAAGAAGCGCAGGAAGAAATCGAGGCCGACACCACGGTCAGCGACCTGGCCATCGGCTTCAACGTGAACTACCTGCTCGATGCGCTGTCGGCGTTGCGCGATGAGCATGTTGTCATCCAGCTGCGTGATTCCAACTCCTCGGCACTGGTGCGTGAAGCCAGCAGCGAGAAGTCACGTCACGTGGTGATGCCGCTGCGTCTCTGACCTGCAGGTTCCACGTGGAACACGAAGAAGCCCGGCCTACTGCCGGGCTTTTTTTATTTCCGGCTGAGGTTCCACGTGGAACAGATGAGCCGATGCCCCACAAGTCACTGGGTTCTGGATGCTCAGCCAGGCCTGTCTACTCGCTTTTCGCCGTGCAAGGAGAAGCGGCCAATCCCAGGCTGCGGAATCCCAGGTTTCGGCCAGGCTACGTGGTTGGCAATGATTCCGCTGTTGCGACCAGATACCGGCTTCAATCGGCCAAACGCTCGGATCTGCGATTTCGACGGGCATAACGTCCCCTCCTGAAGTTCTTGCCCGATCGCTCCAGTGGCAGCTAGAAGCTTGGTCTCCGTGCAAGCCCTACCCTGCAAACGTATCCCTTGCTGTGGAACGCGCCTGGTTGGTGAAGATCGCGGTTGTGCGCAGCCGGATTGAATCCGTAGCGCTTGAAGCCGCGCAAGTTTCCCCCTGCTTTCGCTGATTCCAACGCGAAGTCCAAACGCGGGACTTGAGCCAACAGCGTGAACCTTGAAATTCCAGGCCAGGAACCCTGCGCGATGGATCAGATTTCAAGAAATCTGGAATTGTGAAAGCGTTGTCTGGAACAGAGGACAGCGCGAGCTCGGAGTTCAAATCGGGCCGGGCCCGGATTTCTTCAAATCTGAAGCGGAGGACTGGATCTCAGGCACCAGAATTGAAGGATTCAAAGCTCTGGCTTTTCGCCTTTCCTGGTTGCCGGTTTTCTCAGCTCTATGCTTTAAATCTGAGAATAAATCAAAAGCTTGGTGGTGATGGTAGGAGCAGATTTTATGTAAAACTAGTTTAAGTTGTTGTTTTAGAAAAGGTTATTGGTGCCGAAACCCCCTGTAAAACAGGGCTTCTAGCCTGTGGATATCTGTGGATAAGGCCTGGATGGGCTCTCAGGCCCAAATTTATCCACAGATTGCCCAACTTATACACAGGGTTTGTACCCCGACCTATACCGGCCTCTGAAAGCGCGAGATTTCGTGAAATCTGCAGCGGTACTGCCGTGCCCATCGATCAGATTTGAAGAAATCTTGCGATGTTCCACGTGGTGTGGATCGGGGGAATGGCAGCGCGCAGGCTTGGCCTGCTCAAACCGGACGGATGCTTTAAGCTGCGCATGGCCAGCCACGGCTCCCGTGCTGGCGTCGTGCTTTCTTTCGAGCGTCAATGCATATCGTCCGTGTTGCCTTGAACCGCGTGCGTCGGTTCGATTCAGTGGAACTGGCCCCCCGCCCCGGCATCAATCTGATCACCGGCGCCAATGGCGCGGGAAAAACCAGCGTGCTCGAAGCCCTGCACCTGATGGCCTACGGCCGCAGCTTCCGTGGCCGCGTGCGCGATGGTCTGGTGCAGAAAGGCGCCGAGAATCTGGACGTTTTTGTCGAATGGCAGGAGCGTAGCGACGCAGAATTGGGCGTTTCTACGCGGCGTGCCGGCCTACGACACAGTGGGCAGGCCTGGAAGGGCCGTCTGGACGGCGAAGATGTGGCTCAACTGGGCAATCTATGCGCTGCGTTGGCCGTTGTTACCTTTGAACCAGGCAGCCATGCGTTGGTCAGTGGCGGTAGCGAACCCCGGCGACGCTTCATCGATTGGGGATTGTTCCACGTGGAACCTGACTTCCTTCCCCTGTGGCGGCGTTACACGCGGGCGTTGAAGCAGCGCAATGCGCTGTTGAAGATGGGCGCGCCCGGGAAACAGTTGGATGCCTGGGATTGGGAGCTGGCTGAAGCCGGAACTCCCCTCACCTCACGTCGCCAGCACTATCTGGAACGCCTGCAGGAGCGGGCGGTCGCAATTGCTGCAGATCTTGCACCTGGGCTGCAATTGAGTGCCTTGGAACTGCAGCCGGGCTGGCGCCGGCACGAAATGTCGCTGGGCGATGCTTTGTTGCTGGCCCGTGAGCGCGACCGTAGTGCAGGCTATACCTCGGTGGGGCCACACCGGGCCGACTGGAGCGTTGGTTTCACGCAGATCCCTGGCCGAGATGCTCTATCGCGCGGGCAAGCCAAACTCACTGCCCTGGCCTGTTTGTTGGGTCAGGCAGACGATTACGCCAGTCAACGCGGCGAATGGCCGGTAATCGCCCTGGATGACCTTGGCTCGGAGCTGGATCGCAATCACCAGCAGCGCGTTCTGCAATTCCTGGCTGCAACACCGGCGCAGATCTTCATCACGGCAACCGAAACACCGGCCGCACTGGAAGCAGAACTGCAGCCGGCGGCTGTGTTCCACGTGGAACATGGCACCGTCAAGGCCGCAAGTTGAGCCTTCAGGGCGGAAATTCCCCCGGCAGGTATAATCGGAACGTCATCCCCTATCTCTCATGCCCGTTCCCCGGAACGGCGCATGACCTGCGGAGCCTACGGCAAGCGCAATGAGCGAAGAACAGAACACCCCGGTCAACAACGGCAATTACGACGCCAACAGCATCACCGCATTGGAAGGCTTGGAGGCTGTTCGCAAGCGTCCCGGTATGTACATCGGCGACGTCCATGACGGCACTGGCCTGCACCACATGGTGTTCGAGGTTGTCGACAACTCCATCGACGAAGCCCTCGCCGGTCACGCCGACAATGTGCTGGTCACCATCCATGCCGACGGTTCGGTATCGGTGGCCGATAACGGCCGCGGTATCCCGGTCGGCAAGCATGCGCAGATGAGCCAGAAGCTCGACCGCGAAGTCTCCGCTGCCGAAGTGGTGATGACCGTCCTGCACGCCGGCGGCAAGTTCGACGACAACAGCTACAAGGTTTCCGGCGGCCTGCACGGCGTCGGCGTCAGCGTGGTCAATGCCTTGTCGCAGAAGCTGATGCTGGATATCTACCAGGGTGGTTTCCACTACCAGCAGGAATACAGCGACGGTGCTGCATTGACCCCGTTGAACAAACTGGAAACCAGTGACCGCCGCGGTACGGTGCTGCGGTTCTGGCCGTCGGTGAAGGCGTTCCACGGCAACGTCGAGTTCCATTACGAAATCCTGGCGCGCCGTCTGCGCGAACTTTCGTTCCTGAACTCCGGCGTCAACATCACCCTGGTGGATGAGCGCGGCGAAGGCCGTCGCGACGACTACCACTACGAAGGCGGCATCAAAAGCTTCGTCGAGCACCTGGCGCAGGTGAAGACCCCACTACATCCGAACGTGATCGCGGTGACCGGCGAAACCAACGGCATCGTGGTCGAGGCCGCGCTGCAGTGGACCGATTCCTACCAGGAAACGATGTACTGCTTCACCAACAATATTCCGCAGAAGGACGGCGGTACCCACCTGGCCGGTTTCCGTGCCGCGCTGACCCGTACGCTCAACAACTACATCGAGCAGAACGGCGTCGCCAAGCAGGCCAAGATCAGCCTGACCGGCGACGACATGCGCGAAGGCATGATCGCGGTGCTGTCGGTGAAGGTGCCTGACCCCAGCTTCTCCAGCCAGACCAAGGAAAAGCTGGTCAGCTCGGACGTCAAGCCGGCGGTGGAAAGCACCTTCGGCGCAAAGCTTGAAGAGTTCCTGCAGGAAAACCCGAACGAAGCCAAGGCCATTGCCGGCAAGATCGTCGATGCCGCCCGTGCGCGCGAAGCCGCACGCAAGGCACGTGACCTGACCCGCCGCAAGGGCGCGCTGGATATCGCCGGCCTGCCGGGCAAGCTGGCCGACTGCCAGGAAAAGGATCCCGCGCTGTCCGAACTGTTCATCGTCGAGGGTGACTCGGCAGGTGGCTCGGCCAAGCAGGGCCGCAACCGCAAGAACCAGGCGGTGCTGCCGCTGCGCGGCAAGATCCTCAACGTGGAACGTGCGCGTTTCGACCGCATGCTGTCCTCCGACCAGGTCGGTACGTTGATCACCGCGCTGGGCACCGGCATCGGCCGTGACGAGTACAACCCGGACAAGCTGCGTTACCACAAGATCATCATCATGACCGACGCCGACGTCGACGGTGCGCACATCCGTACGCTGCTGTTGACGTTCTTCTACCGGCAGATGCCGGAGCTGATCGAGCGTGGCTACGTGTATATCGGCCTGCCGCCGCTGTACAAGATCAAGCAGGGCAAGACCGAGTTGTACCTGAAGGACGACCCGGCGCTGGACGCCTACCTGGCCAACAACGCAGTGGAAAACGCGGCGTTGATTCCGGCTGCCGGCGAGCCCCCGATCGAAGGCGTGGCGCTGGAGAAGCTGCTGATGACGTATGCAGCGGCGCAGGAAACCATTGCCCGCAACGCGCATCGCTACGATCGCAGCCTGCTCGAGGCGCTGGTCGATTTCACTCCGATGGACCTGGAGCATCTGCGCTCCGCACCGGAAGGTGAAGGACTGGAGGCCCTGGCCAAGCGTCTGAACCAGGGCAGCCTGGGGACGCCGCGTTTCACCTTGGTGCTGCAGGAGCCGAACGAGCACCGCCCGGCCGCCGTGCTGGTGACCCGTCGTCACATGGGCGAGGAACACACCCAGGTATTGCCGCTGGCTGCCTTTGAGTCCGGCGAACTGCGCCAGCTGCATGTGGCCTCGCAGTTGCTGCATGGCTTGGTGCGCGAAGGTGCCACCATCAACCGCGGCAACAAGTCCTCCGAGATCACCGGCTTCGCCCAGGCCCAGGCCTGGTTGATGGAAGAGGCCAAGAAGGGTCGCCAGATCCAGCGCTTCAAGGGCTTGGGTGAGATGAACCCGGAACAGCTGTGGGATACCACCGTGAACCCGGATACCCGCCGTCTGTTGCAGGTCCGCATCGAAGACGCGGTGGAAGCCGACCAGATCTTCAGCACCTTGATGGGCGACGTGGTGGAACCACGCCGTGATTTCATCGAGAGCAATGCCTTGAAGGTCACGAATCTGGATATCTGATCCAGAGCAGCAATCCGCGTGGGCGCCGACAACGGCGCCCACCTTTTTTCCGCGCTACTCCCAGGTCCGCGATGTCCACCCTCCCCGACGTGCCGCTCTCCCCGTCCTCCTCGCCGACGCCCACCAACGGATCGCCGCTGCTCGGTTTCAGCCTGGACCTGCTGATCGGCATCGCCACCTTGCTGTTCCTCAGCGTGCTGGGCGGACTGGCCTGGGGCCTGGGCCGCGGTTTCGAGGTCGGAATGCAGGCTGCGCGTGAGGGAAACACCCAGGGGGCGGCGGCGTTGGCCAACTCGCTGGGCACGCCAGGTGCCTTGGCGCAGATGCTGATCGCGCTGTTTTCCACCGGCGGTGCTGCGCTGCTGCTGTACTTCCTGCGTCGCCGTGCCAGCCCGGCAGAACGTGCGCAATCGCATCAGGCAGTACGTCGTGCCTCGACCTGGGGCTGGACCGCGCTGGTCGCTGCCGGGGTATTTCTTGGCAGCAGTGGTATTGGTTGGGCCGCCAAGCAGATGGGGGTGGAGCCGGTGCCCACCAACCTGCTGTTGATGCAGCAGGCATGGGCGCAATACCCGCTGTTCCTGATTGCCTTTGCGGTACTGCTGGCGCCGGCCTATGAAGAATTGCTGTTCCGGCGCGTGCTGTTTGGGCGCCTGTGGGCGGCCGGGCGGCCCCTGCTGGGTATCGTGCTCAGCAGCGCCGCTTTCGCCCTGGTGCATGAAATCCCCGGCACCAGCCCCAACAGCTTCCCGGCGATGCTGCAGCTGTGGTTGATCTACGGCGGCATGGGGGCAGCGTTTGCCTGGGTGTATCGCAAGACCGGGACCTTGTGGGCGCCGGTGGTCGCGCACGCGGTGAACAACGCGATTGCCCTTGCCGCCATGGTCCTGCTGGGCACGCAATAACGCCGGCACCGGTTGACGAAAAATTAAGCAAGACACTCGCACACTGCAGATGTGAACGAGGGGATCCCTGATGAAAGCCATCGGACTAGCCGTAATTACCGCGCTGCTGCTCAGCGCGTGCGCAACCACAACCTCTCCCACCGGGCGGCGCCAGGTCGTTGGCGGTGTTTCGCAGCAACAGCTCGATCAACTCGGTGCCCAGGCCTTTGCTGAAACCAAGGCCAAGCAGACCCTCAACCGCGATGCCAAGCAGAACGCCTACGTGCAATGCGTGGTGAATGCATTGGTTGCGCAGTTGCCGCAGCAATACCATGGCGTACGGTGGGAAACCGCGGTATTCGTCGAGAAGGAACCGAACGCGTTCGCCCTGCCCGGCGGCAAGGTGGGCGTGAACACCGGCATCTTCACCGTCGCCAGGAACCAGGATCAGCTGGCAGCGGTCATTGGCCACGAGATCGGCCATGTGATCTCGCGCCACCACGAAGAACGCCTCACCCGGCAGCAGGGCACCCAGCTCGGGCTGGGCATCCTGGGAGCGTTGGCTGGTGCCGCCTACGGCGATACCGCCGCCAGCGCGGTCAATCAATTCGGTGGCATGGGTGCCCAGGGCCTGATCCTGCTGCCCGGTTCACGGACCCAGGAAAGTGAGGCCGACGTGGTGGGGCAACGCCTGATGGCACAGGCCGGGTTTGACCCCTCACAAGCGGTGAATCTATGGCAGAACATGATGGCTGCCAGCGGAAATCGCACCCCGCAGTGGCTTTCCACCCACCCGGACCCGGCCAACCGCATCCGTGAGTTGCAACGCGATACCCCTGCGCTTGAACCTGTATATCAGCAGGCGAGGCGCTCTGGTGTAGTCCCACGCTGCGGCTGAGGGTAGGGTTTTTGTGCAGTACACAATCGGAAGTGATTTCTCCGTCAAATAATTTCTGATACGTTTGTGTGCTCGGTTTCGTTCCGACAGTTTGAATTTCTACCGCCACGGCGGCCCCTTCGAGGTGAAACATGATCTTCCGCAGCCAAAAGCACGCCGTGCTCTCCATCCTGATCGCCACTGCATTGGGCGGTGTCGTCATCGCTGACGCTGCGGCACAGTCGCGTTCCTCGGAGCGTCGTGGCAACAGGGACAGCGCAAAGGCGGAAGTCCTGTTCCCGGAAGCCACCCGTGTCGAACCCAAGGGCAAGGCTTCCTCGAAGATGGCCAGCAAGCTCAACAAGCTGTTTGCCGCGTACAACAAGAGCGAGTACGCCGAGACCCGTACGCTGGCTGATGAAATCCTCGCCTCGCCCGATGCCAATGATTACGACAAGGCCGTCGCCAACCAGCTGGCCTCGCAGGGTGCCTACAACCTTGACGACAACGCCGCTGCCAAGCAGTACCTGCAGCAGGCGATCGCGCTGAACCAGCTGGACAACAATGGCCACTTCCAGGCGATGTTGATGCTGGCCCAGCTGCAGTTGCAGGACGACCAGCTGGCTGAAGGCCTGGCCAACCTGGACAAGTACTTCGCCGAGTCCAAGTCGAACAAGCCCGAAGAACTGATCATCAAGGGCCAGGCGCTGTACCAGAGTGAAAAGTACGCCGAGGCGATCCCGGTGCTGAAGGCGGCCATCGCTGCCTCGCCCGAGCCGAAGGACAACTGGAACCAGCTGCTGATGGCCGCCTACTCCGAAGCCGGCCAGACCGGTGAAGCGGTGAAGGAAGCCGAGGCACTGGCGGCGAAGAATCCGGCCGACAAGAAGGCCCAGCTCAATCTGGCCAGCATGTACATGCAGGCCGACCAGATGGACAAGGCTGCCGCAGTGATGGACAAGCTGCGCGCGGCTGGACAGCTCACCGAAGAGCGCGAATACAAGCAGTTGTATTCGATCTACGCCAACACCGACAACAAGGAACGGGACGTCATTGCGGTGATCAACGAGGGTATCTCCAAGGGCATCCTCAAGCCGGACTACCAGACCTATCTGGCGCTGGCGCAGTCGTACTACTACACCGAGCAGGTGCCGCAGGCGATCGAAGCCTGGAGGAACGCGGCCCCGCTGTCCAAGGACGGTGAAACGTACCTGAATCTGGCCCGGGTTTTGCATTCGGAAGGTCGTATTCCCGAAGCCAAGCAGGCCGCGCGTGACGCACTGGCCAAGGGCATCAAAAACCCGGCTGATGCAAACAAAATCATCAACCTGAAGTAAGCAGGAATAACGCCTGAACAGCTGCATTTTAGATGCGCAGCTGGTCAGGATTGGTATAAGCTTGGAGGTTCCTGCGGTGTCATGCACCGCTGAATCAGGGGTGGCTTCACACCACCACCCCGACCCCACTAAAGAGTTCTTGGCGCATGACGGAACAACTGGTCTTCCACCACAGGTATGACACCCAGAAAGAAACGGGCCTGAGCTGGCCCCGTATCGCGGGTATCGCATTTGTAATCGCACTGCATCTCGCAGCCCTGATGATGCTCCTGATTCCGGCCGTTGCCCCCAAGGCAGCTGCGGAGAAGGAACGCAACGTCATGGTGACGTTGGTCGACGCTCCGCCGCCGCCACCGCCGCCGCCGCCGCCGCCGCCGCCGCAGGACACCCCGCCGCCGCCGGTCAAGAATCTGGCTCCGCCGAAGCAGTCGCCGCTGCCGCCGCCACCGGAAGCACCGGTGATCGACGTGCCGGAACCGCGTCCGAACGACGTGGTTACGCCGCCGGCTCCGCCTGCCCCGCCGTCACCGCCGGTTGATATCCAGGCCAGCGTGGACATCTCGTCCAAGGCCATGAACCCGCCGCGTTACCCGCCGGCTGCATTCCGTGCCGGTATCCAGGGCGAGGTCATCCTGATCATTGATGTCGATGCCAGCGGCAACGTCACCAATGTGTCTGTCGAGAAGTCCAGCCGCAACCGCGACCTCGACCGAGCTGCAATGGAAGCGGCGCGCAAGTGGAAGTTCAACCCCGCCCAGAGCGGTGGATCGAAGGCAGCTGGTCGCGTACGCGTCCCGGTCAACTTTGCGCTGAGCTGATCCAGGGGGCGGCTTCGATAGCCGCCACCAGGTCAGGTCAACATTAGCTACACCCTTTAACACCACACACAACAAAGGTAAGCGTCATGCTGCAGGAAATTTTCATCGCCGCTGCTGCCGGGGGCAACGCAAACAACGCTCTCTCGCAGATGGGCTTCGAGCATCTGATCCACGAAATGACCACCAAGCCGGGCGATTTCGCCGTTTCCTGGGTGGTGTTGCTGACCCTGGTGATCATGTCGGCCATGTCCTGGTACTGGACCGTCATCAACATCTTCCGCACCGCTCGCCTGAAGTCGGCTGCTGATCGCGTGCCGTCGCAGTTCTGGGATGCCTCGAACGCACAGGACGCCATCCGCGCCATGGAAGAACAGCCGGCTTCGGAGCCGTTCTCCAAGATCGCTCTGGACGCAGCCCAGGCTGCTGCCCACCACCAGCAGGCTGGTGCTTCGGAAACCCTGAGCCGTTCGGAATTCGTTGACCGCGCCCTGCGTCAGGCCGTGACCCGCGAATCCAACAAGCTGCAGGGCGGCATGATCCTGCTGGCCACCGTCGGTGCAACCGCTCCGTTCGTGGGTCTGCTGGGTACCGTGTGGGGCATCTACGGCGCGCTGATCAAGATCGGTGCAACCGGTTCGGCCTCGATCGACGCCGTTGCCGGCCCGGTGGGTGAAGCACTGATCATGACCGCCATCGGTCTGTTCGTGGCTATCCCGGCCGTGTTCGCCTTCAACTTCTTCAGCAAGATCAACAGCGCGACTGTCAGCAAGTTCGACACCTTCGCTCACGATCTGCACGACTTCTTCGCCACCGGTTCGCGCGTTCGCTAATCCGGCACGTCGAGTAAGTCTTCGCAACGATATAGACGGAGCCCGTTATGGCTTTCAGTAGTGGTAACAGCAGCGGCCCGATGGCCGACATCAACGTCACTCCCCTCGTGGACGTGATGTTGGTGCTGCTGATCATCTTCATCATCACGGCTCCCCTGATGTCCCACAAGGTCAAGGTGGAGTTGCCGGAAGCCAACCTGATCCAGAATCCGGAAGATGCGCCTGATCGCAAAAATCCGATTACGGTGGCGGTCAAGGAAGACGGCAAGCTCTACTGGAACGACGAAGAGGTCTCGAAGGAGACCTTGGAGTCGCGTTTCGCGACTGCTGCCCAGCAGACGCCGCAGCCGCCGCTGAACCTGCGTGGTGACAAGACCACCAAGATGAAGGTGATCAACGAGGTCACCAAGATCGCGCAGGGCCAGGGCATGCTGGACGTCGGTTTCGTTGCCACCAAAGAAAAGGGGCAATAAGCCATGGCATTCAGTAGTGGTGGAAACAGGGGCCCAATGGCCGACATCAACGTCACGCCCCTCGTGGACGTGATGCTGGTTCTGCTGATCATCTTCATCGTTACCGCGCCGATCATGACGTATCCGATCGCCGTGGATCTGCCGCAGCGTGTGATCAACCCGCCGCCGCAGCTGCGTGAGCCGCCGCCGCCGATCGACCTGCGTGTCGACGCCAGCAACCAGGTTTACTGGAACAACAGTCCGGTGAACGTGGGCGACCTGCAGCAGAAGATGGAAGAAGAAGTACAGAAGGATCCGACCAACCAGCCGGAACTTCGCATCGAAGCAAGCCCGGATTCGGAGTACGACGTCATGGCCAAGATCCTGGCCCAGGCGAAGAACGCTCAGATGAAGAAGATTGGCTTCGTGCAGTAAGCAACATTGCAACACCAAGTCATGACGCGACTGGAAAACGCCCTCCTTTTGGAGGGCGTTTTTTTTGGCCTCTCTGTTGGGCGTTGCTGCATGCGCTGCGCCAATGCTCCTGCTGCGCGCAGCGCTTCAATGAAAGCGACCAGGCGCCTTACCCTCTTGTCGGAACGGCGGCGCATGCGCGGCTGCCTTTCTGGAGCGGCACAACCGCCTGCCGTATGCCCTGCGGCACACTGGTCGCCGCGATCTGCCGGGCATCGCGGCGAGAGATCAGCGCCCTTTCCTGATCGATCCCGGCATGTGGATAAGTTGCCTGCGCAGCGCGCACGCTTGTCCACATCCCTCTGTGGATAGATCAGCGCTCAGTTATCCCAACAAAGCGGTGGATCACCCTGCCCCGCCTGTGGATTACATTGCCATGATCCACGTGGAAGTCGCCCGATCTTGTGATCGGCAAGCGTGCAGTGCCCTCGCAGCGTGTGGGTGCTTCTGCAAGAACAATGGACGCGCATCACTCATACCCTCGCCCTTGCGACAGCGATTACAGCTTGTGGATAAGCCAGGCTGCTATGGATGTTTTGCGGCAATCCAGGACGGTGCCGGCGTATCGCCATGTTGCAGGGGCGGCCCGCGCTCAGGACGGGGAGGCGCCGCGACTGGCCATTTGCAACTGCAAGACCTTGACCGTTGAAGTAGCCGATATTTCAGTAAATCGCCGAAATAGCGCCAAATTGAGGGTTATTTGGCGACTTTTCGGAGTCGCACTTTACCGGCCCGGATCTGTCAGGGCAGGTATCAGCCGTTTGCGAGCAGCGTGACATCCAACGATCCACTGGCGTTCTCCCACCAGCGGGGACTACCGGGATCGGCTCCCCAAGAAGCTCGTTCTGCGGGTTTCTGCCTGTGGATAAGCCTCCCAACGAAGCACTAGCAGGGGGCGCCTCACCGAGTGCTGCTGCATGCAGGGAGCGCTCAAACGCTTTATCCACAACGCTTAGCGGTTCAGCAATATCCCTACCAAACGCTGTGGAAACGTATGTGGATAAGTGTGTGGATGCAATTTCATCCCGTTGTGCCGCGCGGGAACGTTCTGTGGGCTACACGCCCATCCATAGGCCAGAGCAACGGTTTGCGGCGGCGCATGCTCAACCGCCGCGACCCTGGCCCTGCCCCGCCACCGGCGATCAGCGGCTCAGGCTTTCGGCTTCGGCAATGGCTGCAAGATAGCCTGTCACGCTCGCTTCCAGGCCGGTATAGAGCGCTTCACTGATCAAGGCGTGGCCGATGGAGACCTCCAGCACGTTGGGAACGTGGGACAGGAACGCGGCCAGGTTGGCCTGCGACAGATCATGGCCCGCATTGACGCCCAGCCCTGCAGCCTGCGCGCGACGGGCTGCATCGGCGAACTGCGCCAGTGCCTGCCACGGATCACCCGCCGCATACGCTTCGGCATAGGGGCCTGTGTACAACTCGACGCGATCGGCGCCCAGTACGGCGGCCTGGGCGATATCCGGATTGTCTGCATCGACGAACAGGCTCACCCTGCAGCCATACGACTTCAGCGTTGCAATCAGCGGGCGCAGGCGTTCACCGTCACGGGCGAAATCGAAGCCGTGGTCGGAGGTCAGCTGGCCGTCGCCATCCGGCACCAGTGTCGCCTGCGCCGGACGGGTCTGTTCGCACAATTCGAGCAAGCCCGGGTAGCCATCACGCGGTGGCGCAAACGGGTTGCCCTCGATGTTGAATTCAACGCCATGCTGCTGGGTAAGCGCAGACAGCGTCAGCACGTCAGCTGCACGGATGTGGCGCTGGTCCGGGCGCGGATGCACGGTGATACCGTGCGCGCCGGCGCGCAGGCAGGTCATTGCCGCACGCACTACATCCGGATCGTTGCCGCCGCGCGAATTGCGCAGCACCGCGATCTTGTTGACGTTGACGCTGAGCACGGTCATGGCTGCGGCAGCTCGCGGTCGCCGGAACTGGCCGAAGGCGTTGCAGTTGCCTGCACGGTCGGCGCGGGCGTCGCTGTTGGGTCAGGGCTGGCGGCGGGCTGCAACTGCGCACGCAGGGCCTGCAGCTCGGCGGCGTGCAGCGGGCGCGGCACCGTGTTCACGCTGCCAAAGCGGGCCACATACAGTCCTTTTGCCCACGCCAGCAGAAACAGCAAGGCGGCCAGCAGCGCCAGCACCAACAGCCAGGCATGCGTGGTGGAAAAGGCCAGAAAAAACGCCCCAAGTGCGAGTAGTAGGAACAACCAGTACATGACGATCTCCCCGACAGAGGTGTGCAGTGTAACGGCGCTGGCAGCGCCGATTCCATGCAGGTATTCGCGCCTGGCGGCTGTACCGGTCAAATGGCGGTTCCGACCAGGCGAGACGGCCACGCCGCCGGCAACTCCCGCAGGCACGGATTTCCAGCCGGCCGCGCCTAGAGCAGGGGCGAGGCCAGGCGGGCAAAGGCTTCCGGCAGACGCTTGCGCCACAACGAGCGGTCGCGGATGGGCTGTACCTCCCCGGCGCTGTCGAACTCCGCCTGCAGGATGGCTTCCAGCTCGCCGGTGAGCTTGCGGTCGGTATACATCATCGACAGCTCGAAATTGAGCCGGAAGCTGCGATGGTCGAAGTTGGCGGTGCCGACGATGCAGGTATCGTCGTCGGCGATGAAGGCCTTGCTGTGCAGCATGCGCGGGCCGTACTCGAAGATGCGCACGCCGGCTTCCAGCAGCTCGTCGAAGTAGGAACGTGCAGCCAGCGTCACGAACCTGGAGTCGCTCTGCTTGGGCACCATCAGCCGTACATCCAGGCCGCCGAGTGCGGCCGAGGTCAGCGCCATCCGTGCGGCCTCGCCGGGAACGAAGTAGGGCGTCACCAGCCAGACACGATGCTTTGCCTCCTGGATGGCCGCCACATGCAGGCGATGGATCGGCTCCCATGCGGAATCAGGGCCGGACACCAGCACCTGCGCGTCGATGCTGCCCTGTGCACGGGTCGGCACGTCGGCCGGGAACAGGTCGACGCGCTCGAACAACTCGGCGCCCTGACCGGTGGCGTAGATCCAGTCTTCCAGGAACACCAGCTGCAGGCTGTGCACAACTTGTCCGCGAATGCGCATATGCAGGTCGCGGTAGGCATTGGGATTGCGGCTGTCGTCTTCCTCATCGGTGACGTTGATGCCGCCGGTAAAGGCGACGTTGCCATCCACCACCACCAGCTTGCGGTGGGTGCGCATGTTCAACCAAGGTCGCTTCAGCGGCTTGAGCAGCTGGCGTGGGTGGAACCAGGCCATCTCCGCACCGGCATCCAGCAAGGGCCGCAGGAAGGCTTTGCGGACCTTCGACGAACCTACCGCGTCCAGCAGCAGGCGCACCTTGATGCCGGCGCGGGCACGTTCCACCAGCGCATCGCGCATGGCGGTGCCGGCGTGGTCGGGCTCGAAGATGTAGTACTCCAGGTTGACGTGGCGCTGCGCCTTGCCAATGGCGTCGATGATGGCGGCATAGGTCGCCGCACCATCCAGCAGCCAATCGACATCCGTTGCGGTGCTCGGCGACAGCCCGGTGGTGGCCTGCCCCACCCGCGCCAGTTCGGTACAGCTGGCATCGGGCGGGCATACCGCGTCATAGGTGCTCATGCCCTCGCGCGAGCGGCCGCGGCGCAGGCGCTGGCGCACGATCTTCTGCGGGCCGAACAGGTAGAACACGAACAGGCCGATGTACGGCAGCGCGGCCAGGGACAGGATCCAGCTCAGGGTGGCGACCGGCTCGCGCTTCTGCAGCACGATGTAGCAGGCCAGCACCAATAGATAGGTGACATAGGCGACGGCCAGGATCTGGGCGACGTGGGGAATGCTGGACAGACTTGTCCACAGGTCTTGGAGGGCTTCGCGCATCCGTCGATTCTAGCCATGGCCAATGACGGCAGGGGCCGCCTGTTTTTGTAGGAGCGGCGTCAGCCGCGAAACCACTGCTGGATCCAGCGCCGAAAGCGCTCGGCGGCCATGGAATCGGGTATGCACTTTGCGCGGTGGGATTTTCAGCTTCGCGGCGTACGCCGCTCCCACAAAAAGCGGGTTCCAACTTGTGCATTGCATCAATTTATACATAAATGTAATATACCGGGATGGATAAACCCCTTCCCGCCGCCGGCGGCTATGCCAGCATCGACCAGAAGCTGGCGATCAGCAGCGCCCGCCATCCCGGCTTCCCGCGTGACCAGGCCATGTTGGCGCGGCTGATCAAGCTGGTGCACAAGCTGTTCTGCGACCACGGCAACCAGCTGATGCGCGACTACGGCATCTCCCACCCGGAGTACAACGTGCTGATGATGCTGGACGGCTCCGAGCGTGGCCTCAGCCCGTCGGAGATCAGCGAGGCCGCCAGCGAGAAGTCCTCCAATGTCACCCGTCTGATCGACCAGCTCCTGGCCAAGGGTCTGGTCAGCCGCGAGCCCAGCGCCGAGGATCGGCGCAAGCTGGTGGTGCGGCTGAGTCCGGCCGGTGAGCAGCTGATCGAACAGGTGATGCCGGCGGTGATCCAGCAGCTGCAGCAGTTCTTCAGCGGCGTCGAGCCGGCGGAACTGCGCCAGACCGAAACCGTGCTGACCCGCATCCTGATGGGGCTGGAACAGCGGCCATGAGTGCACGACCGGCTGAGTACGCGCCGGGCGCGCAGAAGTCCCCCAACACGTTGCTGCGGACCGTCGCCCAGGCCATGAGTGGCGAGCGCGCGGTGTGGGCCTACATCGGCAAGGTGCTGGTGGCCTTGTACCTGTCCGGCTGGTTGGCGATGCGGCTGGGCATGAGTTCGCCGGGCACGGCGATGATCACCGTGCTGGTGGTGATGAACCGCAATACCGGTATGGTGCTGGCCAAGGCCTTCTACCGCGGCCTCGGCACGGTCGTGGGCTGCGCGATGGCCGTGCTGATGGTGTCGCTGTTCCCGCAGAGCCCGGTGATGCTGGTGACGGCGATGGCATTGTGGGCCGGTTTCTGTGCCGGTGGTTCGGTATGGAGCCGGGGCATGGCTTCATATGGTTTCGTGCTGTCCGGCTACACCGTGGCGATGATCGTCTTCCCGGTGCTGAACCACCCGCAGAATATCCTCAACAGCGCGCTGGAGCGCACCGGCGAAGTGCTGCTGGGCATGGCGGTGACCAGCGTGGTGTTCGACGTGTTGTGGCCCAACCGACTGCGTGCCGGACTGCGCGCGGCGGATGACGGCAACCTCAACGACTTCCTCGGCTTTGTTGCCGATGCCATCGGTGGACGGCTGCAGGGGTTCGAGGTGATCGAGCGCACCCAGAGCTGGGTGGTGCAAGGCGCGATCAACTTCGAAGACCTGCGCGCCATGGCCTGGTTTGATGATCCGATCCTGCGCAGCAGCAACGGCCAGTTGAAGCTGATCAACCAGCACTTCATGGCTGCCACGTCACGCTTCCAGGCACTGCACCACCACATCGATCGCCTGCACCGAAGCAAGGACGAAAGCCTGGTCGCGGCCATCCGGGCAAGCCTGAAGCCGTTGTCGCAATTGCTCGACGACAGTGCACTGCGTGACGACGTCCCTGCCCTGGCCAAGGCGCTGCAGCACTGGTGTGGACAACTCGACGGTGTGTTTGCCCGCGAACGGCGCGCATTGCCGATAGACCTGCAACCCGGCTTCGACGCCAGCACGCTACTGGTGCGCCGTTTCGCTGAGGAGCTGCAGGCCTATCTCAGCGCCAAGGCGCGGATGGAAACCGGCAACGGCCGCCTGCGTGCACGCGCGCCGCGCTTGAGCAAAGTGCGCTTCACCCGTGCCAATGACTGGTATGCCATTGCCTTGGCTGCAGTGCGCTGCTTCGTAGTGATGCTGGCCTTGTCGCTGCTGTGGTTGAGCAGCAGCTGGAACCAGGGCGGCTTGGCGGTGTTCGGCATGGCCGCGCTGGTGGCGATGTCTTCGGCTGCACCAGACCCGTTGTGGGTAGTGCGTCGGGCCACCATCGGCCATGTCATAGCGCCGTTCTTTGCGGTACCCGGCTTCATCGCGATGGCATTGGGATCGGACTTCCCGATGCTGGTACTGCTGACCCTGCCGTCGATGATTGCCTCGCTGTACATCTCCACCCGGCCGCGCTTCGCGGTGATCGGCATGGCGCTGAACGTCGGCATCCTGGTCTCATGGAACATGGGGCCGCATTTCCATCCCAGCGCACAGGCCTATCTGGACAACTCGCTGACCCTGGCAGTGGGTGCCTTCATCGCCACCGGCGTGTTCATGCTGGTGCCGGGCCTGCCCGGCAGCAAGCAACGCCAGCGCCGGCTGCTGGAGCGCCTGCGCGCACAGGTGCAACTGGCGGTGAGCGCGCCGTTGTCCGGCTTGCTGCCGAAGTTTGAAAGCGTCAGCCGCGAACTGTTCCAACAGATAGCCAGCCGCACCGCGCCGGGCAGCCGACCCTCACGCCAATTGTTCGAATGGGCGTTGCTGGTGCATGAAGCGGGACATTGCGCGATCGACCTGCGCCATGACCTGGCCGAACAGCAACTACCCGCTGCGCTGCGCGCGCAGATCGAGCAGGCGTTGGCACAGCTGGGCCAGCTCTATCGCGAACCGCAGGCACGCACCCTGGGTGACGCCAAGGCCAGCGTAAACGCCGCGTTGGCCGAGCTGTCCGGCCCGCAGACGCAGGCGCTGCGCGCCGTGCGTGATCACCTGCATCTGTTGCAGATGAGCCTGGACGACAGCGCCTCGGTGCTGGCCGCCTACGTGCAGCGTTCCCGTCGCCAGCAACGCCTGAAGGAGGCCCGCCATGCCGTTTGAAGTATCCATCGGCGATATCTATTTCCCCGGCGCGCTGGTGCTGGTGGTGCTGTTGCTGCCGGTGTTCGGCCTGCTCGATTACGGCCTGGGCCGGGTCGGCCTGTACCGCCGCGCGCTGCACCCCTCGATGGTGCGCGTGGCCCTGTTCGCCAGCATCTATTGCAGTGCCCTGCTCCTGTTCCTGCCCCACTTTTCCTGATTGAGGATGTTCCGATGAAAACCGCCAGCCTGATACGAGGGGGTGTCACCAGCGTGGTGGTGCTGCTTGCCGCCGTGCTTGCCTATGTGGTCTGGCACCAATACATGCTCAGGCCCTGGACGCGCGATGCGCGGCTGCGGGCCGAGGTGGTGCGTATTGCGCCGGATGTGTCCGGCCTGGTCACCGAGGTGGCCGTGCATGACAACCAACTGGTGAAGAAGGGCGATCTGCTGTTCGTCATCGACCGCGACCGCTATGCATTGGCCGTGGCCAAGGCCGAAGCCGATCTGCAGGCCGCCGAAGCCGCTGCGCGCGCTGCTGGTGCATCGATCTCCGCCGCCAGTGCCGGTGCCAGTGCCAGCCAGGCCGAATACCAGATGCGCCAGCAACAGGCCCAGCGCCGCGCCCAGCTCGACGGCATCGTCTCACGTGAGTCGCAGGCCGATGCCCGCGCCGTGGCGCAGGCAGCACAGGCCAGCTGGAAGCAGGCACAGGCCAGTGCGCACGCTGCCAGCAGCCAGCAAGCCAGCGCCGCCCTGCAGCAGGCGCGGGTGACGCTGCAGCAGGCGCAGCTTGAGCTGGCCCGCACCGAAGTGCGCGCCAGCGCCGACGGCACCATCACCAACCTCGACGTGCGGATTGGCGACTACGCCGCTGCCGGCCAGGCACGGATGGCGCTGGTCGCCAGCGAAGGCATGTGGGTGTATGGCTACTTCGAGGAAACCAAGCTGCCCAAGATCCATCGCGGTGACGCGGTGGATATCCGCCTGATGGCCGGTGGCGTGCACCTGCAGGGCAAGGTCGAAGGCATCGCCACCGGTATTGCCGATGCGGCCGGCCCTACCAGCAGCAACCTGCTGGCCGAGGTCGAGCCCACCTTCAACTGGGTGCGGTTGGCGCAGCGCGTGCCGGTGCGGGTCAGCATTGATCCGGCCTCGGTGCCTACCGAAGCGGTGCTCAGCGCCGGCATGAGCGCCACCCTGGTGATCAAGCCCAAGGCTGGCTGAAGCGCGCGCTGGCTGAATGCGTGGCGTCGCAGATCCTGCGACAGCCGCGCGTTAGCGTAGGCATATGCCTACCCCGATCAAGGGCCGCGGTGCCAGCACCTACCTGCCCGGCCGTTTTGAAACCCAGACCAGCGAAGCCGTCGACGACGGCTGGGCGGTTGATGAGAGCGAGGAATTCGCCGCCGCCCGGTTGCGCACCGATGTGCGCCCGGAAACCGCGCGCAGCATCATCAGCCGCAACAGCTCGCCGGACGTGGGCTTCAGCCAATCGGTCAATCCATATCGCGGTTGTGAGCATGGTTGCTCCTACTGCTTCGCCCGGCCCACGCATGCCTATCTGAACCTGTCGCCGGGGCTGGATTTCGAAACCAAGATCTTCGCCAAGACCAATGCGGCCGAAGTGTTGCGGCGCGAGTTGTCCAAGCCCGGCTACGTACCGCAGCCGATCGCGCTGGGCATCAACACCGACGCCTACCAACCGATCGAGCGCAAGCTGGGCATCACCCGCCAGCTGATCGAGGTGATGCAGGAAACCCGGCATCCGTTCTCGCTGATCACCAAGAACGCCCTGGTCGAACGCGACATGGACCTGCTGGCGCCATTGGCCGAGCAGCAACTGGTCAGCGTGCACTTCTCGGTGACCTCGCTGGACCCGCATCTGTCAGCCAAGCTCGAACCGCGCGCCTCGGCACCGCATGCACGGCTGCGTGCGATGCGCCGCTTGAGTGATGCCGGGATCCCGGTCGGCGTGATGGTGGCGCCGGTGATTCCGTGGATCAACGACGCTGAACTGGAATCGGTGCTGGAGGCCGCGCGCGATGCCGGTGCCAGCAGCGCGGGTTATGTACTGCTGCGGCTGCCGTATGAAGTGGCACCGCTGTTCCGCGATTGGCTGGATGCGCACTACCCACAGCGCGCGGAACACGTGATGAGCACCATCAACCAACTGCGCGGTGGCAAGGATTACGACAGCCAGTTCGGCAAGCGCATGCGCGGTGAGGGTGTGTATGCCGACCTGCTGGCAAACCGCTTCAAGCTGGCCAGCAAGCGCCTGGGCTTCAACGCATCGCGACAGCAATGGCCATGGCTGGACTGCAGCAAGTTCATTGCACCGCTGCCCCCGAAGAAACCGTCCCTGCAAGGCGAGTTGTTCTAAGCCCCGCCGGTAGTGCCGAGCCATGCTCGGCAGCAGGCAATGTCACTTGTGGGTGCGGCGTGAGCCGCGAAGCCGACAGCAATGAAGCTGCGAGCATCTTTTCCACCTCGGTTGGATCACCAGCTTCGCGGCTGACGCCGCTCCTACAAGGCATTCAGGGCATTGCCGGTAATGCCTCTGTCGGGTGTGGCGTTGTTCTACAGTTGGTGGGTTACGCTGCCTGTTGAATTCTGCAGTCGGAGCGATTCATGCGCAGGCAATACCACTTCCGTAAAAGCGAGGCAGGTTTATTGGCCTGGGACGTGCATCGTTTGATCGCACTGAGCCATGATCTTCCCGTTTCCTACATCGCACTATCAGCGGTCGCCGAGCTGGACGAAGCTTATTGGTGGGACGCCGATTCACGGCCCCCGACATGCAGGCAGGTAATCGAGCATATGCAGCTGGTTGAAGCAGCGGACCTGCAGTATCCGATCATCCTCTGCCCACAGGGACGGGTGATGGATGGCATGCATCGCGCGGCCAAGGCATTGCTGTTGGGGAAGAATGAGATCGCAGCAGTACGTTTGCGGGAGCTGCCTTCGCCGGATCATGTCGGCGTTGACGCGGACGATCTCTGCTACGACGAGATATGAGGCAAGCAGATCTATCAGTCCCCGCCGCCATCACCGCCACCTCCGTCGCAGGACACTGCATCACCGCAATCGCTTCCGCCGGCATGATGGCTGGGGATATCGCCAACCATCATGCCGGCGTCAGTTGCCTGGCTGCGTGCAGCGGCAGGCAGCAAGGATGTGGCGAATGCCAGGCAGAGCACCGCACCAATGACCGGTAACAGCCAGACCACAGCGAGTTGGAGCAGGCGTTGCGTACCGGTCTGACCGTCGATGCGGAAGACAAAGATGCTCGCTATCACATTGAGAAGAACTACCAGCAGCGCAAACAACGCAAGCCATTTCATTGGTGGGCACCTCTGTGATGACGCAAGGTTGCAGCAGTCTCTGTAGTGCCGAGCCATGCTCGGCAGATGCCTGACCGGTAGAGCCCCAGCGGAGCATGGCTCCGCTCTACCAAGGGCACATTGCTCAGGATGCAGGCCTCATCTGCACGACGCAGAGACTGCCCGGCCACCGGGCCAGGTGACCTCCGGATTTTTGTGTGTAGACCCCGGCTAGAAGTACATGGGCTTCCTTCTCGGCGAAGAAAGGTGCGACGCCATCGATCCAGATGCCTTTGGTGTAATCGCGCGCGTAGATATCCACGCCTGCATCTGAATACAGCGCGGAATATTCGAAACCATGCGAGTAGTAGCCCGCGACGGAGACAGCGCGCCCTTCGTACTGTTGGCCGTTTGCGAGAAGCTCGCTGAGGGAAACGGGCTGAGGAACACCGATGTGGCGCTCACAAAAGCTGTTGACCGCAGGTGGGGCGTGTTTCATCTCTGGAGGCGGTGGACAAGCGCAGGCCGACAACAACAGAGAACTCAGAGCGAGCGGGAGTAATCTCATGCAGCGCCGTGGCCTGTCGCCTCGCCATACAAGCGCTGGGCCGACTGGAACAAGATCCAACTCGTCGCAATGAACTTGTCCCCACCCTGCGGACGATTGCCGCGATGGGTGTGGGTGAAGGCGGTCGGCGCAATCAGCAGGCTGCCGGTGCGAGGCACCACCTTGCGCTGCTGGAACAGGAACTCGGTTTCGCCCTCTGCGAAGCCGTCATTGAGATAGAGCGTCCACAGTAGATGGCGGTGCAGGGTTTCGCCGCCGGGATCGCGCGGAAACAGCTCGCAGTGCCAATAGGGATAGCCGCCCTCGCCTGCTGTGTACCACTGCAGGTTGATCGCGCCAGGACGCAGGCAGGTACGCGCGAGTTCGGATAGCGCGGCGTCGTCCATGCCATGGAAATCATCTGCACTCAATCGTCGCGCTTGGCCGCCGGCATCGGCTACCTGCAGCATCAATGGCGAAATCAGCACCTGTGGATAACGCCGCAGGTAATGCAGCATGCCGCTGAACACTGCCTGCTGCAGGCGCTGCTCGACATCGCGCCAGCCCTCGTTGCCGCTGATGCGCAGGTCGTGGCTGCGCTTGAGTTCAGGGAACACGCCGCTGCCGACCTGGCCGGGCTTGAGCTGGGTGCTGTGGCGCAGGCGTTCGACGATGGCGGCGCAGTCGGCATTGCTCAGCGCGTTGTCGTAGACCTCGATGAAGTCGGGCACGCTCATTGCGCGGTCTCCACCAGCCGTGAGGAATGCGAGGCCAGCATCTGCCATTGGCCGTCGCGCAGCAGCCAGACGCGGGTGAAGCGGAACCTGCCTTCCCAGGGTTTGCCATCGCTGATGGCGGCTTGCACGCTGGTGCCGGTGATCACCGCTGTATCGCCATGCAGGCGGACCTGCACGTCTTCGTTGTCGATGCGGGTGTTGCGGCGCTGACGTGTAGTCAGCTCGTGCAGATAGTCGGCCTTGTGCTGCACGCGGCCGTCGGAATGGGTGAGCAGCCAGTCTTCAGCAAGCAGTGGTGCTAGCGCTTTGGCATCGCCTTGCAGGCGTAGTTGGTTCCACGCCGTATCGGCCTGTTCGAGTGTCGTCGGTGTTTGTGCCCAGGCCCAGGCGGGAAGCAGCAGCAACAGCAGGATCAATCTACGCATCGACGGTATCTCCGGAGAGCTGGCGTCGATGGTGGCGCGAACCGCCCCGCATGTGTAGTGCCGAGCCATGCTCGGCAGGGGCATTCCCGGCAAAGTCGGAAAGGCCTCAAAGGCCACCCCTCCCCAGCCCTCCCCTCGCCTGCGGCAAAGGGAGGGGGCAAAGGAGTAGTGCCGAGCCATGCTCGGCAGCGGGCTTTCCCGGCAAAGTCGGAAAGGCCTTAAAAGCCAACCCCTCCCCAGCCCTCCCCTTGGCCTTCGGCCAAAGGGAGGGGGCAGAAGCGGATTCGCGGCTCAGCCCTGCAGGTCGTGCTCGCGGTGGTAGCGGGTGGCTTCGGCGACTTCGTTCTTCGAGCCCAGGAACACCGGCACGCGCTGGTGCAGCTGGGTCGGGGCGATGTCGAGGATGCGCTCGCGGCCGTTGGTGGCGGCACCGCCGGCCTGCTCCACCAGCAGCGACATCGGGTTGGCTTCGTACATCAGGCGCAGCTTGCCGGCCTTGGACGGATCCTTCTTGTCCCACGGGTAGATGAAGATGCCGCCGCGGGTCAGGATGCGGTGCACGTCGGCCACCATCGAGGCGATCCAGCGCATGTTGAAGTCCTTGCCGCGCACGCCGTCCTTGCCGGCCAGCAGATCGGCCACGTAGCCCTGCATCGGCGCTTCCCAGTGGCGCTGGTTGGACATGTTGATGGCGAACTCTCTGGTGTCCGCCGGCACCTGCATGCCGCGCTGGGTCAGCACGAATTCGCCGGTCTCGCGGTCCAGGGTGAAGGCGTGGGTGCCATGGCCCACAGTCAGGACCAGCATGGTGCTGGGCCCGTAGATGCAGTAACCGGCCGCCACCTGCTGGGTGCCCGGCTGCAGGAAGTGCTCGTCGCCCGGCTTATCCACACCCTTGGGCGAGCGCAGTACCGAGAAGATGGTGCCGACCGAGACGTTCACATCGATGTTGGAGCTGCCATCCAGCGGATCGAACAGCAGCAGGAAGTCGCCCAGCGGGTATTCCGACGGCACCGGCTGGCTGTGGTCCATTTCCTCGGAAGCGCAGGCGGCCAGGTGGCCACCCCAGGCATTGGCCTCGAGCAGGATCTCGTTGGAGATCACGTCCAGCTTCTTCTGCGCCTCACCCTGCACGTTGCCGGTGCCGGCATCGCCCAGCACGCCGCCCAGGGCGCCCTTGCTGACGGCGATCGAGATGCTGGTGCAGGCGCGGGCGACCACGGCCACCAGCTGACGCAGGTCGGCATTGATGCGCTTGGCATGCTGTTCTTCGATCAGGAAGCGGGTCAGCGACGTACGGGACATGGACAGGAGCTACCTTCAGACGAAAGGGGCGCTATTGTCGCGGGTTGTCCGCTTTTTTACGAGTCGATGGCCGGGACTTGTCCTGTTCTGGACAGGACGGGTCATCCCGTTGCGCGCTGCCCGGCTTGTCGCTGTTGAAGGGATGTTTCGGCAAAATGGTCGATCAAGCAACGTCTCAGGGAAGAAGGTGTAAATGAAGGGAATCCTCCAATACGGGAGCCGAACCGCGGCCAGGCTGATTGTTGGCCTCACGCTGGGCCTGTGTACCGGCGTGGTGATGGCTACCCCCTCCCTGTTTGAAGGGCTGCAATGGGGAGCGACCCAGAGCCAGATCCGCGAGGTATTTGGCGATCAGCTGAAGCTGCTCCCCTGCAGCGACGCGCAACGCCAGGCGGAGGCGGACGGCGGCGCGCGGCGGGCGTGTGACAGCCCCTATGTCGAGGATTACACGATCGACGGCATCACTTTCCTGGTGGTCTTCAACATGGCGGGCGAAGGGCAGACGCTGAACACCATCTACCTGGACCGCGGGGCCACCGTGACCAATGCGCAGATCCGCAAGGGAGAGGGTGCCGAGTTCCGATACAACCGGGTGAAGCGGGTGCTGGCCCAGCGGCACGGTGAGCCAGGCGAAGTAAACGAGACCAGCCGGCGGCCGAAAGATCAGCCGGTGGTTCTGCACACCAAATGGATCATCGATGACACGGTGATCAGCATGACCAACACCATCATTCCCGACCCCCGCGGCCAGATGTACTACCTGGGCCTGGTCTACAAGCCCTTGGCCGAGGCCATGAAGCCGCTGGAGCAGAGCCCGGCGCGGTAGATCGGGTGCTGCAGGACAGCACTAGAGCGTTTCGGAACGTCTGTGGACAAAAGTGGACAGCGGCGCGGGGTCGGCGCTTCATGCAGGCATCCGCGCAGCGGAGAACCAAGCTGCAACGGGCATCGGCGAGGTTATCCACAAGTGTTTGGGGATAACGTCTTTTGGGTATGAAATGTGGATAAGTCCGGGGGCATTGGCTTTATCCACAGGCTCAGTACCATGCGGGGCCCTGCTGGAGAACGCGATGGATTGGAACCAGGCCACACACGGTTTGCTGACTGCCCTGGGCATCGGCCTGCTGATCGGCGCGGTGCGCGAACGCCAGCACGGCGGGCGGAAAAGCCTGCAGGCCGGGCTGCGCACGCATGCGCTGGCGGCCTTGCTGGGCGCGGCCGGGCTGCTGCTGGGCCAGGCGGTCTTCGTGGTCGCCCTGCTGGCGGTAGCCGCGCTTGCCTGGACCAGCTACCGCGTCACCTCACGTGAAGACCCGGGGCTGACCGGCGAGATCGCCCTGTTGATAACGGTGCTGCTGGGCGGCCTGGGCATGCAGCAGCCGGCGCTCGCGGCTGCGCTGGGCGTGGTGGTGGCGATCCTGCTGTGGGCCAAGGCGCCACTGGCTCGACTCAGCCGCGATCTGATCAGCGACCAGGAGATGCGTGACGCCCTGCTGCTGGCCGCCTGTGCGCTGGTGGTACTGCCGATGCTGCCCGATACCGCAGTTGATCCCTGGGGCGTGCTGGTGCCATCCAAACTGTGGCAGATCGTGGTGCTGGTGATGGCGGTGGGCATGCTCGGCCATGTGGCGCTGCGGGCGGTGGGCGCGCGCTGGGGTCTGCCGGTAGCCGGGTTCTTTTCCGGCTTCGCATCCTCGACCGCGGCAGTGGCCGGGTTCGGCCGCAGCAGCCGCGATGCCGCGGCGTTGGTGATGCCGTCGGTATCCGCTGCTTTGTTGGCCAATCTTGCATCTTTGCTGCTGTTTGTCGCCGTTATCGGCACCAGTTCGGCGACGTTGCTGAAGGCCGCCGCTTGGCCGCTGGCGGCGGCGGCACTGGTGCTGCTGTTGTGCTCGGCGCTGGGGCTGCGCCATGTGGCTGATGAAGCGGTGCCGCAGGGACCAGCGAGCAAGGCCTTCCAGCTGAAGCATGCGCTGGCGATTGCGGCGGTGATTGCGGTGGTCCTGTTGCTGTCCGAAGGCTTGCGGCAGCTGTTCGGCCAGGCCGGGGCATTGGCCGGGGCGACGATTGCGGCTTTGGGTGAGCTGCATGCAGCGGCAGCGAGCATCGCCGGGCTGACCGCGTCTGGCGGGCTGGAACTGGCGCAGGCGCGCTGGGGCGTGGTGGCCTTGCTGGCCTCGGCATCGCTGGCCAAGTCGGTGCTGGCCTTTGCCAGTGGTGGCCCGCGCTATGGGGCCGGGGTGGCGATCGGCCTGGGGATGATGGTGGCTGCGGCGGCGGTGGTTACCGGGTTGTTGGCGGGCTGATCGGGATATCCACAGGAGGTTGTGGATAAGACTGGGGGTAGTGGCAACGGCAACGGCAAGAGCCGGAGCAAGGGCACCCCTCCCCAACCCTCCCCTGCGCTTCGCGCAAGGGAGGGGGTAAAAGCTGCAGTTCGCGAAATGGTGAGGGCCGCAGCTATTGCCCCCTCCCTTTGCCGCAGGCAAGGGGGTGAAGAAGGCCCGCTAGCGCGCCGTTGGCGCGCGGCCTGATGAACGACCGAAGGCTGCGCCTTCGGGCCGGACGGGTTGGGGAGGGGTGCTTTAAAGCTCCAAAGCCCTTTCTCCACAGCCTTATCCACAACCTGCAAACCACAAAAAAGCCCGGGTTTCCCCAGGCTTTTCAGTACATCAGCAGCAACGCTGCATCAGCCGCGGCTGACGTCGTAAACCGCCTTGGCCACGTAATCCAGGTTGTTCTGGCTCAGTGCGGCCACGCAGATGCGGCCGGTGCCGACAGCGTAGATGCCGTAGTCGTCACGCAGCTTGTCTACCTGTGCCTTGCTCAGGCCCGAGTAGGAGAACATGCCGGCCTGCTGCTGGATGAAGCCGAACTCCGGCGCGCCCAGGGCGGCCAGCTTCTGCACCATGCCGGCACGCAGGGCGTGGATGCGCTCACGCATTTCGGTCAGCTCGGCTTCCCACACGCCACGCAGCTCGCCACTGTTCAGCACGCCGGCGACAAGCGCGGCGCCGTGGGTGGACGGGCTGGAGTAGATGGTGCGGATGATGCGCTTGACCTGCGACTGCACGGCCTTGGTCGAGGTCGCGTCCGGACCCACCACCGACAACGCACCGACGCGCTCGCCGTACAGCGAGAACGACTTGGAGTACGAGTTGGCGACGATGAAGCTGTCGATGCCGGCCTCGGCGACGATGCGCACGGCCTGGCCGTCCTGCGCGATGCCCTTGTCGAAGCCCTGGTAGGCCATGTCGATGAAGGGGAACAGCTGGCGGTCCTTCATCAGCGCGGCAACCTGCTTCCACTGCTCGGTGCTCAGGTCGGCGCCGGTCGGGTTGTGGCAGCAGGCGTGCAGCAGCACCACGGTGCCCGGCTGCAGCTTCTGCAGGTCGGCCAGCATGCCGGCGAAGTCCAGGCCATGGGCGGCGTTGTCGTAATAGGTGTAGTCGACCACGTCGAAACCGGCGGCACCGAACACTGCGCGGTGGTTTTCCCAGCTCGGGTTGCTGATGGCGATGGTGGCGTGCGGCAGCAGGCGCTTCAGCAGGTCGGCGCCGACGCGCAGCGCACCGCTGCCACCAACGGTCTGCGAGGTCGCGACGCGGCCAGCAGCCAGCAGGTCCGAACCCTCGCCGAACACCAGCTTCTGGGTGGCCTGGGTGTAGGCCGGCAGGCCATCGATGGGCAGGTAGCCGCGCGGTTTGGCCTCGGCGGCCAGCGTCTGCTCAATCTGCTTGACGGCGCGCAGCAGCGGAATGCGGCCGTTCTCGTCGTAGTAGATGCCCACGCCAAGGTTGACCTTGGTGGTGCGGCTGTCAGCGTTGTAAGCCTCGGTCAGACCCAGAATCGGGTCACCAGGTACCTGTTCCACGTTTGCAAAGAAGGACACGGCGATACTCGTATCAGTGGCGGGGAGTGGGGGTGCTCGGCGCGGGATGCTGCAACGACGCGCTCAGAACCGCGTCATCCTAACAGGGCTGGAGCCCGCTGGCCGTAGGGTTTCAGCTGGAACTTCAGCGCGCGGGGCGATGACGCTGCCTGCGTGGATCGGAGATGATGGCCGGATGCGTACTTGTAATCGTTTTTTTGCGTTTTCGGGGCTGATGCTGGCATTGCCGGCGCTGGCCGACGAGTTGCCCACCGCAACCCTGGATCGGGTGCAGGTCCAGGCGGCCAAGGTCCACGCGGTGGATGATTTCGACCTGCCCGCGTCCAGCACCACGCTGGCGCTGGACGCCGACGGCAATGGCCGTGGCGCGCAGGTATCCGAAGTGCTGGGAGCGGTGCCCGGCTTACTGGCACGTGACCGTCAGAATTACGCACAGGACACCCAGCTGTCGCTGCGCGGCTTTGGCGCGCGCTCCACCTTCGGTGTGCGCGGGGTGCGGCTGCTGCTCGACGGGGTGCCGGCGACCATGCCCGATGGCCAGGGCCAGCTCTCCCACTTCAACGTGTTCGGCGCCGACCGGGTGGAGGTGCTGCGCGGGCCGTTCTCGGCGCTGTACGGCAATTCCTCCGGCGGCGTGCTGCAGCTGTGGAGCGCGGACGGGCAGGACGGCGATCCGTGGCGGTTGCGCAGCAGCCTTGGCAGCAACAACACCTCCAGCACCGGCGTGCAGCTCAAGGGCCTGGCCGGAGTTATGCACTACAACGTGGCGGCCAACCATTTCCGTACCGATGGTTGGCGCGCGCACAGTGCGGCCCGCCGCGAATCGGTGAATGCGCGGCTGGGCGTTGATCTGGCGGCGGGCCAGCGGCTGGAGCTGCTGTTCAACGGCTTCGATGCACCGCACGCGCAGGACCCGCTGGGGCTGAGTCGCGAGCAGGTGCGCGAGAACCCACGCCAGGCCACCGCCGTGGCCACGCAGTACAACACCCGCAAGTCGGTGCGGCAGACACAGTTGGGGGCTGTCTACAGCGTCGAGCGTGATCAACAGACCTGGCGGCTGATGGGCTATGCGGGGCAGCGTGCGGTGGAGCAGTTCCTGGCGATTCCGCCGGGGCCGCAGAACAGCCCGCTGCATTCCGGCGGGGTCATTGATCTGGACAGCGATTACGGCGGCGTGGACGCGCGCTGGGCCTGGCATGGGCAACTGGCGGGCCAGCCGCTGGAGCTGGTGATTGGGGCAAATGCCGACCGTCAGCAGCAGCACCGTACCGGCTACGAGAACTTCATCGGTGGCACCCTGGGCATCAAGGGCCGGCTGCGTCGCGACCAGAATGACCGGGTGCAGAACATCGACCAGTTCGCGCAGGCCTGGTGGCAGTTCAGTCCACGCTGGTCTGCATTGTTGGGGGCGCGCCACAGCGAGGTGCAGTTCCGTTCGCGCGACCGCTACATCACCGCCACCAATCCCGATGACAGCGGCCGTCGCGACTACTCGGCGACCACGCCGGTGGCGGGCCTGGTGTTCCGCGCCAGCGACGATCTGCGTCTGTATGCCTCGGCTGGGCGTGGCTTTGAAACGCCTACCTTCAACGAGCTGGGCTACCGCGCCGATGGCGGCGCAGGTCTGGCGCTGGACCTGGCGGCCGGCAGCACACGCAACTACGAGATCGGCAGCAAATGGCGCGCGCAGAGCGGCGCGCGGCTGGAACTGGCGCTGTTCCGTGCCGACAGCGATGACGAGTTGGCCGTGGCGACCAATAGCGGTGGCCGCAGCAGCTACCGCAACATCGGCGCGACCCGGCGGCAAGGTGTCGAGCTGAGCTGGCAGCAGCCGATTGCCCCCGACCAGCAGCTGCAGCTGGCTTACACCTGGCTGCAGGCCAGCGTGCGCGATGCCTACCTGACCTGCACCGGCCTGCCCCCGCCCTGCACCCAGCCCAGCAATGTGGTGACTGCCGGCACGCGTCTGCCAGGCGTGCCGCGTCAGCAGCTGTTCGCACGCTGGCAATGGCAGCCGGGTCCGTGGCAGTGGGCGACTGAAGTGGTGGCTGCCAGCGACATAGGCGCGAACGATCTTGGCAGCGCCAGCGCAGCCGGTTATGGCCTGCTGAATCTGGAGATGGCGCGGCAATGGACGACGGCTCGTGGGCCGCTGCGCGCCTTCGCGCGCGTGGACAACCTGCTCGACCAGCGCTACATCGGCTCGGTGATCGTCAACGACGGCAACCAGCGCTACTACGAGCCGGGCCCGGATCGTGCCTTTACCGTTGGCCTGCAGTGGCAATGGGCGCGGTGAGTGGCTGAGCGCGCGCACTTGGCCCCCTCCCTTTCGCGTAGCGAAGGGGAGGGCTGGGGAGGGGTGCCTTTGCCTTTGCTTTTGTCGTCGCACCTAGCCCAACAACCACCTGAACATCCCGCTCACCCCTCGCTAACGGCCACGGGCGTATCTGTGACCGCCCAACAGGGAGGGTTGTGCCATGTACCGCCCCGATCGAGTGGAGCATCCGCTAGCGCCTACGTTGTTTGGTGCTCATCCCAAGCTGATGCGGCGTGGCCGGCTCAGGCGCAGCCAACATGCGGCCGACGAGGTGGCGCAGGATTTCGTGCAGTACAGCCTGGACGACTATGCGCGGCGGCGACGCGGTGCGCGCGGTTGGCTTGACCTGCAACCGGCCTATGCATTTGCACTGGCCACACATGCGGCGGACTGGCCGCGTGGCAACAGCGATACCGACGGCGAGCTTGCCGAGCATTGGGAGCAGGCACGCGGCGGCTCACGGCTGCGCTGGGAGCAGGTGCGGGACCTGGTCGAAGACGCATGGCTGGCGCTGGACCGCATACCGGTAGCAGCGGTGCACGCACGCTAGGAAGAAGGTGGGGAGGCTTTTGTGGGAGCGGCGTCAGCCGCGAAGCTGGCAACGCTTGGCTACCGATGGGTATGCAATCTGAAAGTGCATGAGCTCTTGCGGCTTCGCCGCACCCTCTCCTGCCTTCGGCATCCTCTCCCGCAAGGGGAGAGGAGAAAAGCTACAGCCAAAGCCACAGCCACAGCCACAGCCACAGCCACAGCCACAGCCAAAGCCAAAGCCAAAGCCAAAGCCAAAGCCCTCAAAGCAACCCGACCAACACACCCCGGGGGAGGTGCGGATGTGCCGGCCGGCTGCGGTCAGACGTTGAAGTCCAACACCACGCGTCCTTCAATCGCACCTGCATGCATGCGCTTGAACACGTCGTTGATGTTCTCCAGCTTGTCAGTGCTCACCGTCGCTGCAACCTTGCCTTCGGCAGCGAACTGCAGCGATTCCTGCAGGTCCAGGCGGGTGCCGACGATGGAGCCGCGCACGGTGATGCCGTTGAGCACCATGCCGAAGATATCCAGCGGGAAGTCACCCGGCGGCAGGCCGTTGAGCGACACCGTGCCGCCACGCCGCACCATGCCCAGCGCCTGCTCGAAGGCCTTGGGCGATACCGCCGTCACCAGCGCGCCGTGTGCGCCGCCGATTTCCTTCTTCAGGAAGGCGGCCGGATCCGTGTTGCGGGCATTGACGGTGACGCTGGCACCCAGGCGCTTGGCCAGGGCCAGCTTGCTGTCGTCGATATCCACCGCGGCCACGTTCAAGCCCATCGCCTTGGCGTACTGCACCGCCATGTGGCCAAGGCCGCCGATACCGGAAATCGCCACCCAGTCGCCGGGCTTGGTGTCAGTGACCTTCAAACCCTTGTAGACGGTGACACCGGCACACAGGATCGGCGCGATCTCGACGAAGCCGACTTCCTTGGGCAGCAGGCCGACGTAGTTGGCATTGGCCAGCGCGTACTCGGCGAAACCACCGTTCACCGAGTAGCCGCTGTTCTGCTGCGCTTCGCACAGGGTTTCCCAGCCACCCAGACAGTGCTCGCAGTAGCCACAGGCCGAATACAGCCACGGGATGCCGACGCGGTCGCCTTCCTTGATGTGGGTGACGCCCGCACCGACCGCAACGACATGGCCGACGCCTTCATGACCGGGAATGAACGGGGGATTGGGCTTCACCGGCCAGTCGCCTTCGGCGGCGTGCAGGTCGGTGTGGCAGACGCCACAGGCTTCGATCTTGACTAGGATATCGCCAGCGGCCGGGCGCGGCACGGTGACCTCTTCGATCACCAGCGGCTTGCCGAATTCGCGGACTACTGCCGCCTTCATCGTCTTGTCCATCAATCGATCTCCTTTGTGGGGGGATAAGTCCAGCTTGGCGCCAAGCGTGGCCTGGCGCCTTGATCCAGATCACGCCCGTCTATTCAGCAAGGGGCGCATCCGGGCCTGGTTCAGAAAAAGCCCAATTTCTTCGGTGAGTAGCTGACCAGCAGGTTCTTGGTCTGCTGATAGTGGTCGAGCATCATCTTGTGGTTCTCGCGGCCGATGCCCGACTGCTTGTAGCCACCAAACGCGGCATGTGCCGGATAGGCGTGGTAGCAGTTGGTCCACACCCGCCCTGCCTGTATCGCACGGCCCATGCGGTACAGGCGTGAAGCATCGCGGCTCCACAGGCCGGCACCGAGGCCGTACAAGGTGTCGTTGGCGATCTCCAGCGCTTCCTCTTCGGTCTTGAAGGTGGTCACCGACACCACCGGCCCGAAGATCTCCTCCTGGAACACGCGCATCTTGTTGTGGCCCTTGAACACCGTCGGCTTCACATAGAAGCCGTCGGTCAGGTCGCCGCCAAGTTGGTTCTGCTCACCGCCGATCAGCACTTCGGCACCCTCGGCCTTGCCGATCTCGATGTAGGACAGGATCTTCTGCAGCTGCTCCTGCGAAGCCTGTGCGCCCACCATGGTGTTCGGGTCCAGCGGATTGCCCTGCTTGATCGCCGCCACCCGCGCCAAGGCGCGCTCGATGAACTTCTCGTAGATCGACTCCTGGATCAGCACCCGCGACGGACAGGTGCAGACCTCGCCCTGGTTGAAGGCGAACATCACGAAGCCTTCCACCGCCTTGTCGAGGAAATCATCGTCCTCGGCCATCACGTCGGCGAAGAAGATGTTCGGCGACTTGCCGCCCAGCTCCAGCGTTACCGGGATCAGGTTCTGGCTGGCGTACTGCATGATCAGCCGGCCGGTGCTGGTCTCGCCGGTGAAGGCGATCTTGGCGATACGCGGGCTGCTGGCCAGCGGCTTGCCGGCTTCCAGGCCGAAGCCGTTGACGATGTTGAGAACGCCCGGCGGCAGCAGGTCGCCGATCACTTCCATCAACACCAGGATCGAGGCCGGGGTCTGCTCGGCCGGCTTCAGCACCACGCAGTTGCCGGCGGCCAGTGCCGGTGCCAGTTTCCACGCTGCCATCAGCAGTGGGAAATTCCACGGGATGATCTGCCCGACCACGCCCAGCGGCTCGTGGAAGTGATAGGCGACGGTATCGTTGTCGATCTGCGACAGGCTGCCTTCCTGCGCGCGCAGCGCACCGGCGAAGTAGCGGAAGTGATCGGCCATCAACGGCACGTCGGCATTGAGGGTCTCGCGGATCGGCTTGCCGTTGTCCCAGGTCTCGGCATGGGCGATCAGCTCAAGGTTTTCCTCAATGCGGTCAGCAATGCGGTTGAGGATGTTGGCGCGCTCGGTGGTGGAGCGCTTGCCCCAGGCGTCCTTGGCGGCGTGGGCGGCATCCAGCGCCAGTTCCACGTCCTCGGCGTTGGAACGTGCCACCTGGGTGAACACCTTGCCGGTGACCGGCGTGATGTTGTCGAAATACTGGCCACTGCGCGGGGCCACCCATTCGCCGCCGATGTAGTTGCCGTAGCGGGCTTTGAACAGGGACTGCGGGTCGGTGGCATGCGGTTTGGCGGACAGGACTGCGTTCATCTGTGGAATCTCCGGTTCAGCGGTGTGTGGGCCGCGTGTGTGGCGGTGGCTACAACAGGCGCAAGAGCGATGCCAAGTTCTGCCTGTTGCGTTGCGGCACGATGAAACGCCATTGACTACGGAGGCTCGGCGGCAGATTTGCTGCACTGCGAAATCGCAGGTGATTGCAGCGCCCGCTCCGGTGTGGTGTTAATCGGAACAGTGGTTTGAACAGCTGTCGCAAAATGCGACACAGGAGCGCTCATGGCACTGGCACTGCAGCATCGCGTGGGCAACGCCCGCCGCTCGTTCTTCGAGCGCGGCACCACGCCCGTGGGCACCGTGCCCGACACCATCCTGCAGTCGTGGCGGCGCTGCCAGCGCAGCGGCCTGCTGGTGGATGCCGAACCTGCGCTGGAACCCCTGCCCGGCCACAACCTGCGTGAACTGCGTGAGCGCCATGAACGCTTGTGGCGGCTGGCGCGCGCTGAGCTCGACGGGCTGGCCGCACACACCGCCAGCACTGGCAGCATCGTGCTGCTGACCGACGAGAGCGGCTGGATCCTCAATGCCGAGGGCAGCGCCGGCTTCCTCGACAAGGCCGGGCGCGTGGCCTTGATGCCGGGCGTGTGCTGGAGTGAGTCAGCCGTCGGCACCAATGCCATCGGCACCGCGATCGTGGAAGGCCGCGCGGTGGAAGTGCGTGGCGGCGAGCATTACTTCGCACCCCACGGCATCCTCAGCTGCTCGGCCATGCCCATCCACGATCCGCATGGGCAATTGGCTGGCGTGCTCGACATCAGCGGTCCTGCCAGCGTGCAGCAGATGCATGCGATGGGCCTGGCGCGGTTGGCCGCCAATCGCATCGAGCACCGCTTCTTCGAGAATGGTCTTGGTGATTGCGAACTATTGCGCCTGCACCACGACCGCACCTTGCTGGGTACCGCAGGCGAAGCGGTGCTCGGCTTCCGCAATGGCCGACTGGTGGCCGCCAATGGCGTTGGCCTGCACCTGTTCGGGCTGGAACGTGGCGATATCGGCCGCGCATCGTATGAGGCCTTGTTCGAGATGCCTTTGTCGCGGATGCGCGATGAAGGCATGTTGCAGGATCGCAGCGGTCGCGTGCTGCATGGCCAGTTGGATGTACCAGCATCGGCAGCTCGCACGCGGACGGCCAGCGCCGCGTCACCGCTGGCACGGCCGACGCCATCCACGGTCGCCGCGCCCGCCGTGGTATTCGATGCAGGCCAGCGCGAACAACTGCTGCGCGCCGGTCGCGTGTTGGAAGCAGGCCTGCCGGTATTGCTGCAGGGCGAAACCGGCACCGGCAAGGAAGTGGCGGCGCGCGCGCTGCACGCGCAAGGCAGCCGTAGCGGCAAGCCCTTCGTCGCGGTGAACTGCGCGGCCCTGCCCGAAGGCCTGATCGAATCGGAGTTGTTTGGTTACGAGGAAGGTGCCTTCACCGGCGCGCGTCGACAAGGCAGCCAGGGCCTGCTGCGGCAGGCGCAGGGGGGCGTCTTGTTCCTCGATGAAATTGGCGACATGCCGCTGGCGCTGCAGCCGCGCCTGCTGCGCGTACTACAGGACCGCGAGCTGTCACCGTTGGGCGGCGGCAAGCCGGTCAAGCTGGATTTCATGCTGATCTGCGCCACCCATTGCGACCTGCAGCAGGCGATGGAAGAAGGCCGGTTCCGTTCGGATTTGTACTACCGCATCGCCGATCATGTGCTGCGCTTGTCGCCGCTGCGTGAGGCGCAGGATCGCGCGCAGCTGCTGCAGGCGATGTGGCAGCCCTTGGCCCAGGGGCGGGTGTTGAGCGTGGAGGCAGAGCATTCGCTGGTCGCGTACGACTGGCCGGGCAATCTGCGCCAGCTAGCGGCCTGCCTGCGCACCCTGGTGGCGTTGACCGAGCCGGGGACGGTGATTGATAGGGAATTGCTGCCGGAGTATCTGCATCAAGCTGCGCGACGCACTGCTGCTGTGCCGGTGGTGGATGGCAGCCTGCAGGAACTGGCCTTGGATGTGATGCGGCAGACCTTGGTGGCCTGCGATGGCAATGTGAGCCTGGCAGCGAAAAGGTTGGGGGTTAACCGCAGTACCTTGTATCGGCGCTTGAAGCTCTAAAGCTGAGCAACAGCAACAGCAACAGCAACAGCAACAGCACCCCTCCCCGGCCCTCCCCTTCGCTGCGCGAAAGGGAGGGGGAAGTTCCGGCGGCCTGCGGCATCCAGCGCAACTGCAGCTTCAGCCCCCTCCCTTTGCCGAAGGCAAGGGGAGGGTTGGGGAGGGGTCAGCTCTTGATCTTGATCTTGATCCAATCCTCAATTCTCAATCCCCGCATCAACCCGGCAACACCGCCACAGCCCGCGCCAGTTTCTCAATCCTCGCCCAATCGCGCGCCTGTAAAAGTTCGCGTGGTCAACCACGAGCCACCCACGCACAGCACATTTGGCAGACTGGAATCGCCCGGCTGACCTTCACTCGGCCGGCAACATGACCGTGCCGGAAAATGCCAATAGAGGCTTTCTTCCTGGCGTGCAGCGCTTATCAGGGCCGTGATTTGCCATCACTGCACTGCAGGTTTCCCTACAGAATTTTGAGATTGTTCCTGTTTTAGCTGCGCACCATGCTTGGGATGATCAAGGGCTGCAACGGACCTGGAACAGATTGGCCATCATCGATTGGAAATAGGCGCCATGGAGCGCGGTAACTAAGCGCGCCGCGTAGATGTGAGCAGACCATCCAGGCCCGCCGGAGCGTCCTCTTCGCATGAAGGCAAATAACTACCATGGATTTGGTAAAGAACGTATTGGCGTCCCTGGCCGGGCCCGCACAGACACAGCGCTTCCTGCAGCTGCATACCGCGCTTGGCAGCGAAGTATTGATCGCGGAAACTCTGGATGGCGTCGAGCAGATCGACGGCATCGGCTTTCAATGGACGATCACCGCGCTATCTGTTGATGCGGCTCTGCAGCTGCAACCATTGATCGGCAAACCGGCACTGCTTCAGCTTCAGCAGGCTGATGGAAGCCATCGCCCCCTGCACGGACGCATCAACGCCGCCGAACGGATTGGCAGTAATGGCGGCCTGGCCCGTTACCGCCTGCGGCTGCAGCCATGGCTGGCATTTCTGTCGCAGCGCGTGGACAGCTATGTATTCCACGACAAGACCGTGGTTGAGATCATCGAAGACATCTTCGCCGACTACGGAACATTGGCGCCGGAGTGGCGCTGGGTGCTGACCGATGCCAGTCAATATGCCAAGCGCAGCCTGACCACGCAGTATCAGGAGAGCGACCTTACGTTCGTGCAGCGCCTGCTGGCCGAAGAAGGCATCTTCTATTGGTTTGAGCATGAGGGCGATGTCGAGGCATCAGCATTCGGCAAACACGCCTTGGTGCTCGCCGACCACAGCCACGACGTCACCGACCTGGGCAGCGTACGTTTCCATCGCAGGGATGAGAGCGAGCGCAGCGACACCATCCAGCGTTGGCAGGAAGGCCGCAGGTGGTGCACCGCGAAAGTGGAACGCGCCACCTGGGACTATCGAAGCCTGGAGCGCCGCCAAGCCAGTGCGCAGGCGGAGCAGGCGGCGGATCTGGGCATTGTTGACCATGACACCAGTGGGCCTTATGGCTGGCAGGACAATGCCCGCGGCCAGCGCCGCGCACAGCAGCACCTTGATGCATTGCGGGTGCGTTCACACCTGATAGAAGGAATTGGCCAGTGGCGCGCCCTGGCGCCTGGCGCACGGCTGGCGCTGACGCAGCATCCGCAAGTGGCTGATGATGCGGCGTTCCTGTGCATCTCGGTGCGTCACCAGGCCCGAAATAATCTGGATGCCGACGTCTTCGATGCGCTGGAACATACGCTGGGCCCAATCAATCAGCGGGTGATGGCGCTACCCAGCGCATTGGTCGGCATCGCCCATGGCGCTGAACGCAATGACATCGACACGGGGTTCTACGACAACCAGTTCGCGGTGATTCCTGCCGAGGTCAACTATCGTCCGCAGACCGAGGATGGCCACGGCGTGCACCTGCACCCGCGTCCCAGCATTACCGGCACATTGAGCGCGATCGTGGTCAGCGATGGCGATCCCCTGCTTTCTGATCGCGATCATCGGGTCAAGGTGCAATTCCCGTGGCAGCGTGGCGGCAACGCCAGCAACGGCCTCGCCCACCCAGGCGGTGATGACAACGCGCCCGCCGACGGCAACGCCTGGACCTGGGTGCGCGTAATGACCCCCTGGGCCGGCGACAACTGGGGCGGGGTGGTGTTGCCTCGGCGCGGTCAGGAAGTGCTGGTTGCCTTCCTGGAGGGCGATATCGATCGCCCGGTTATCGTT
>NZ_JBXFWM010000022.1:0-62850 GCF_056856655.1 Stenotrophomonas sp. STEN033 | reverse complement strand
GAGCATGGCTCGGCACTACCCTCCGGTTTCGCGATGGTTGGCAGCTCGCCGGCTTCACTGTAGTGCCCACCCAAGGTAGGCAGCGACCCGGTGCGGGGAGGCCCCCGCCCAGCAAGGCACGGCACAACAAGGGCCTTGGCAGCCCCGTCAGGGCTGATCGAGCGGGATGCCGTTGAGCTGCCGTTCGACGATCTCCAGGATGGTCGCAATGCTGACGCCGAACGAGCCCGCGTTGCCGGCATCAAAGGCCTCGCGCCATTGGTCATAGCCCTGCAGGTACGCCGGATCCGGGTCGCGTCGGCCAATCAGCTGCAGTTGACTGCGCGCCAGGGTCTGCTCGGTCACCGGGGCATGCGCCAGCTGGGTCATGAGGCCCTCGGCCAGGCGGGGGTTCCGGATCTGCAGCGCGTTCAGGGTGACATGGTAGATATTGCCGCCGCCCAAGGGATGCTGGTCAATGCGGTTGATCAGCAGGGTGGGGCGCTCGCCGTCATGACGGCCCTGGCAGGCCCACAGCTGGCCAACTGCATATTGATTGGGGGGAATGACTTGGCTCATCGGGGCAGGATCCGGGTGCAGGTGTGCCCGATGATGCAGGCAATGCAAACCCGGGACTTTTCTTCATTTGGCGGAAGCGTTCTTGGCCAGGTACTTATGGCCAGCGCTGTAGCCCCCACGGCTGGCTAGAATGGCTGGGCACGCCCCCGCTGCCCGCCTGACTGATCCGATGCGTATTGATCCCGCCGAAATCGAAGCCCTGTTCGACGCCATTCCCAGCGTGCTGTTCTTCGCCAAGGACAGCGACGGGCGCTATACCCACGTCAACATGACCATGATGCAGCGGCTGGGCATGAAGTCGCGCAACGATGCGATCGGCAAGCGGGCCGACGAGCTGTACCCGGTGGGCATGAGCGAGGCCTATACCGAGCAGGACGCGCGGGTGCTGGCTGGCGAGGTCATAGAGAACGTGATGGAACTGCAGCTGTTCCCCAACCAGCAGCCGGGCTGGTGCCTGACCTGCAAGCGCCCCATTGTCGAGAACGGCAAGGTGGTCGGTTTGATCGGCATCTCGCGTGACCTCGGCCAGCGCGGTGGGCTGGAGTCGCAGTACGAGCCGCTGCGCTTGGCGCTGGATTACCTCAACACGCATTACGCCGAGAACGTGCGCATGCAGACGCTGCTGGATATCACCGGCTTCTCGCTGTCCAAACTGGAGCGCTCGTTCCGCAAGGTGTTCCAGATGACGCCGCAGCAGGTGTTGACCCGCCTGCGCATCCAGATCGCGTTGCACCTGCTGCATGGCGAGGACAGTGTGGCCAGCATCGGCCAGGCCTGCGGTTTCAGCGATCAAAGCGCGTTCACCCGCAAATTCAAGGCCGAGGTCGGCATGGCTCCACGTCAGTATCGGGCGATGATCGCCGAGCGGGCATTACAGGAAACAGCGCGCGCAGGGATATGACTTCCGGGAGTGTTGGGCGGCGGCGGTCGGGCAGATGATGGGATCTGCTGGGCATCCAGCCCATGTCCGTCAGGAGCTTCGATGCGCCGTTCCCTTGTTGTCGCGATCAGTCTTGCTCTTTGCTGTGCAGCCACGCCGGCCGTGTTTGCTGCCGAACCTGTTGCGGCAGGAGTGAGCCAGAGTGAAATCACCACGCAGCTGCCACGCACCGCACGGCCTGAGCACTACCGGGTGCAGATCACCCCGCATCCGGCGCAGATGCGTTTCGATGGCAAGGTGAGCATCGACCTGGAAGTGCTGCAGCCAACCTCAAGCATCGTGCTGCAGGCGGCGGGCATGCGCTTTGGCAAGAGCCATCTGCAGCCCGCTGGCGCCGGCAAGACGCTGCCGACCACGGTCAGTGTCGATGAGGCCAACCAGACCGCGAGCTTCACCGTTGCCGCCCCCTTGGTGCCCGGGCGCTACACACTGGCCATCGATTACAGCGGCACCATCAACACCCAGGCCAATGGTCTGTTCGCCCTGGACTACCCGGTGGCCGATGGCAGCAAGAAGCGTGCACTGTTCACCCAGTTCGAGAATTCCGATGCGCGGCGCTTCATTCCCTCCTGGGATGAGCCCGGCTTCAAGGCAACGTTCGACCTGAGCGTCAACGTGCCGGAAGCGGAAATGGCGGTCAGCAACATGCCGGTGGCCAGCAGCAGGACGCTGGGCAAGGGGCTCAAACAGGTGGTGTTCCAGACCACGCCGAAGATGTCGACCTACCTGCTGTTTTTCTCCAGCGGTGAATTCGAACGCGCAACGGTCAACGAAGGTGGCACCGAGATCGGCGTCATTGCCCAGACCGGCAAGGTCGAGCAGGCGCGCTTCGCGCTGGAAGGCAGCGCCGAGGTGCTGCGTGAGTACAACGATTACTTCGGAGTGAAGTACCCGCTGCCCAAGCTCGACAACATCGCAGCGCCGGGCGGCAGCCAGTTCTTCAGCGCGATGGAGAACTGGGGCGCGATCTTTACCTTCGAGTATGCGCTGCTGCTGGATCCGGCGGTCTCCAGTGTGTCGGACAAGAAGGCGGTGTTCTCGATTGCCGCCCACGAGATCGCGCACCAATGGTTCGGCAATCTGGTGACGATGGCCTGGTGGGATGACCTGTGGCTCAACGAAGGTTTCGCCTCGTGGATGGAAGGCCGCACCACCCGCAAGCTGCATCCGGAGTGGGATATCAACAATGTCGATGCCGCCCACACCAGCCGTGCCGCGATGGGCCGTGATGCCTATGTCACCACCCATCCGATCGTGCAGCATGTGGCCACGGTGGAGCAGGCCAGCCAGGCCTTCGACGGCATCACCTATGGCAAGGGCGCGGCGGTGATCTCGATGTTCGAGGATTACGTGGGTGCGGATGCATGGCGTGATGGTGTGCGTCGTTACATCGCAGCCCATGCCTACGGCAACGCAGTCACCGATGATCTCTGGGCCGAGATCGACAAGGCCGCACCGGGCAAGCGTTTCATGGAAGTGGCGCATGATTTCACCCTGCAACCGGGTGTGCCGCTGATCCGCGCCAGCAGCAGCTGCGTTGCCGGCAATACCCAGGTGAAGCTGAGCCAGGGCGAGTACACGATTGATCGCAAGGACAAACAGCCGCTGCATTGGCGCGTGCCGGTAAGCCTGCGCGTGGGCAACGGCGAGGTGGTGCACACCCTGGTCGACGGCGATACCAACGTGCAGCTGCCGGGCTGCAGTGGTCCGCTGCTGGTCAATGCCGGGCAGAAGGGCTACTACCGCACCTTGTATGCGCCGGCACAGTTCAAGGCACTGAGCGCAGGCTTCGACAAGCTGCCGGTGGTCGACCAGCTGGGGGTGATGATGGATACCAGCGCGCTGGCCGCAGCGGGCCTGCAGCCCGATGCGGATCTGCTGGATTTGATCGCGAAGATCAGCGCCGATGCGCCCATCGATCTCTGGGATATGGCCTCGGGCACACTGAGCGGCATCGACGGTATGTTCGACGGCGATACCGCGCGGCAGGCCGCTTTCCGCAGTTACGCACGTTCGCGTTTGTCGCCAGTGCTGCAGTCACTGGGTTGGGACGGCAAGGACAGCGACTCGGCGCAGACCAAGGAGTTGCGCAGTGGGTTGATCGATACCTTGGCGGATCTGGATGACGCGGAGGTGATAGCAGAAGCGCAGCGCCGTTTTGATTCCTTCCTGGCCAAACCGGATTCGCTGTCGCCGGACCTGCGCAGCAGTGTGCTGGGTGTGGTGGCGCACAATGCCGACGCGGCAAGCTGGGACAAGCTGCACACGCTGGCCAAGCAGGAAACCTCGGCAATGGTGCGTGACCAGTACTACGCGCTGCTGGCGGTGGCCAAGGACAAGGCGCTGGCGCAGCGCGCACTGGACATGGCCTTGACCGATGAGCCGGGTGCGACCAACAGCGCGGGCATGATTGGCGGTGTATCGCGCGAGCATGCGGATCTGGCGTTCGACTTTGCCGTTGCCCATCGCGAGAAGGTGGACACCCTGGTCGACAGCACTTCGCGTGCGCGTTACTACCCGGGCCTGGGCCGCAGCGCCGACAACCTGCAGATGGTGGACAAGATCAAGGCATTCGCCGAGGCGCATATCGCGCCGACCTCGCGGCGTGATGCGGAGACGGTGATTGCCGGTATCCAGACCAAGCTGCGGCTGCGCGCGGAGCGCAAGCCGCAGGTGGATGCGTGGTTGAAGCAGAAGGGGTATTGAAAGCTGCAGCTGTTTGCTTGAAGCCCCTCTCCCGTTTACGGGAGAGGGGTTGGGGTGAGGGGAAGCTTCTAGCTAAGCAAAGTCAAAATCCCCCTCATCCGCCCTTCGGGCACCTTCTCCCGTAAACGGGAGAAGGGAGAGCGGAAGCCAAAACCAAAGCCAAAACCAAAACCAAAGCAGAGGCCAAAGCAGAGGCCAAAGCAGAGGCCAAAGCAGAGGCCAAAGCAGAAGCCAAAGCAGAAGCCAAAGCAGAAGCCTTCCACACTTGCTGTTGGCACCGCTCCAGGAAAACCCGGCGCTCCAGCTCCCCAATCGACACAGAAAAAGCAGCCGGCTTTCGCCGGCTGTTTTCATTTACGCATCAGGCATTCAAGCCCCGATCACGCCTCGACATCTTCCTTGTACGCATCCACCGGGATGCAGGCGCACATGATGTTCTTGTCGCCGTAGACATTGTCCACGCGTGCCACCGGCGGCCAGTACTTCTGCAGCTTCAGCGACGGCAGCGGGAAGGCAGCAAGCTCGCGCGGATACGCATGGGTCCACTCGCTGGCCGACACTGCACCGGCAGTGTGTGGGGCGTGCTTGAGCGGGTTGTCCTCGCGGTCCAGCTTGCCATCTTCGATGGCCTGGATTTCCTCGCGGATCTGGATCATCGCGTCGATGAAACGGTCCAGCTCATGCTGCGATTCGCTCTCGGTCGGCTCCACCATCAGCGTGCCGGCAACCGGGAAGCTCAGGGTCGGGGCGTGGAAGCCGAAGTCGATCAGGCGCTTGGCCACGTCCTCGGCACCGATGCCGGAGGTCTTCTCCAGCGGACGCACGTCGAGGATGCACTCATGCGCCACCAGGCCGTTACGGCCGGTATACAGGGTGGCGTAGTGCGGGGCCAGGCGCTTGGCGATGTAGTTGGCGTTGAGCAGTGCAACCTGGGTTGCCTTGCGCAGGCCCGCGGTGCCCATCAGGGTGATGTACATCCAGCTGATCGGCAGGATCGAGGCGCTGCCGAAGCTGGCGGCGCTGACCATGCCGACCGGGCCGTTGTCGCCGAGCTTGCCCGGCAGGAACGGTGCCAGGTGTGACTTCACCGCACATGGGCCAACGCCCGGGCCGCCGCCGCCGTGCGGGATGCAGAAGGTCTTGTGCAGGTTCAGGTGCGACACGTCCGAGCCCCACTTGCCGGGCTTGGCCACGCCGACCAGGGCGTTCATGTTGGCACCGTCGGTGTACACCTGGCCGCCGTGCTTGTGGATGATCTCGCAGATCTCGACCACTTCTTCCTCGAACACGCCGTGCGTGGACGGGTAGGTCATCATGATCGCGGCCAGGCGGTCGCTGTACTTCTCGGCGTTGCGACGGATGTCTTCGACATCGACGTTGCCGTTGCTGTCGGTCTTGGTGACCACCACGGTCATGCCGCACATCTGTGCCGAGGCCGGGTTGGTGCCGTGCGCCGAGTCCGGGATCAGGCAGATGTCGCGATGGCCTTCGTTGCGCGAGCGGTGGTAGGCGCGGATCGCCAGCAGGCCGGCGTATTCGCCCTGCGCGCCGGAGTTTGGCTGCAGGCTCACTGCGTCATAGCCGGTGCACTCGACCAGCATCGCTTCCAGGCCGTCGATCAGTTCCTTGTAGCCCTGCGCCTGGTCGGCCGGTGCCAGCGGATGGATGTTGGCGAATTCCGGCCAGGTCACCGGGATCATCTCGGCGGTGGCGTTGAGCTTCATGGTGCAGCTGCCCAGCGGGATCATGGTGCGATCCATCGCCAGGTCCTTGTCGGCCAGCGAACGCAGGTAGCGCAGCATTTCGTGCTCGCTGTGGTGCGTGTTGAACACCGGGTGGGCGAGGAAGTCGCTGGTGCGCAGCAGGGCCTTCGGCAGCGCGTCGGCGGTGCTGGCATCCAGTGCGTCCACGTCGACGCTGGCGTCGAACAGCTGGCCCAGTGCGATGACGTCGGCGCGGGTGGCGGTTTCGTCCAGGCTGATGCCGACCGAACCGGCATCGATGATGCGCAGGTTGATGCCGGCAGCTTCGGACTTGGCCTTCAGCGCGGCTGAATCAACGCCGGTGATGTGCAGGGTGTCGAAGAAGTCGTTGCCGACCGCCACGCCCTTGCCACGCAGTGCGGCGGCGAGGATGGCAGCCAGGCGGTGGGTGCGGCGGGCGATGCGCTGCAGGCCTTCCGGGCCGTGATAGACGGCGTACATCGAGGCCATCACCGCCAGCAGCACCTGTGCGGTGCAGATGTTGGAAGTGGCCTTCTCGCGGCGGATATGCTGCTCGCGGGTCTGCAGGGTCAGGCGGTAAGCGGCTTTGCCTTCGGCATCGACCGAGACGCCGATCAGGCGACCCGGCATCGAGCGCTTGTAGGCATCACGGCAGGCCATGAAGGCGGCGTGCGGGCCGCCGAAACCGAACCGCACGCCGAAACGCTGGCTGTTGCCGATGGCGATGTCCGCGCCCCATTCGCCGGGAGCGGCGATCAGGGTCAGGGCCAGCAGGTCGGTGGCGACGGCCACCAGGCCCTGGCGGGCGTGCACGGCCTCGACCAGCGCCTTGTAGTCGCCGATGTTGCCCAGGCTGTCCGGGTACTGCAGCAGCACGCCGAAGGTATCAGCGCTCAGCGCCTCGGCCGGCTTGCCGATCAGCAGTTCGATGCCCATCGGCTCGGCACGGGTGCGCAGCAGTTCCAGCGTCTGCGGGTGCACGCTGTCCTGCACGAAGAAGACCTTGGACTTGGACTTGGCCGAACGCTTGGCCAGGGTCATCGCTTCGGCAGCAGCGGTGGCTTCGTCCAGCAGCGAGGCGTTGGCGATCTCCATGCCGGTCAGGTCGGCGACCATGGTCTGGAAGTTGATCAACGCTTCCATGCGGCCCTGCGAGATCTCCGCCTGGTACGGCGTGTACGCCGTGTACCACGCCGGGTTCTCGAGGATGTTGCGCAGGATCACGTTCGGCGTGTGGGTGCCGTAATAGCCCTGGCCGATGAAGCTGCGCAGGACCTTGTTCTTGTCGGCGATGGCGCGGATCTTGGCCAGCGCGTCGACTTCGGTCAGCGACTCGGGCAGCGCCAGCGGCGCCGGCGACTTGATCGAACCCGGCACGATGGCGTCGGTGAGCGATTCCAGCGAATCATGGCCAACGGTGCGCAGCATCTGCGCGATTTCAGCGTCGTTGGGGCCGATGTGGCGGTCGACGAACGCGGAGTGGTGTTCGAGTTCGCGCAGCGAAGAGGTGTTCTGGGTCATGGCTGACGTCCGGAGAAGGCATGCAGGGCAGGGGCGGTGAGCCAGGTCTGCCCGGTAGCCGTCCGGGTGCCGCGCACGCGCGCCACCACAGTCGGCAAGCCAAAGGCTTACCTCGCGCCCCTCTGTCCTTTTGCCTGAGAGTTTGGAAGCGACGCGACGAGGATCGTGCGCTTCGTGCACCTTCGGCGCCGGATTGAACCGGTCTCTCCAGAGTTTTGATGCAGGTGGTATCGGGCCTGAGCGATTACGGGCGTTTGCGCCTTCGGCAGCGGGTTCAACCGCTTCTCCCACCGTGTTCGTACAGCGCGCCGATTATAGCCCGGTATGGCCCGGTAAAGGTCCGGGGCAGACCCGCGCGGCGGCTTGGATTACCATCTACCTCCCGGTTCCGGGATCGCGCCTTGCGGGCGTTGGCCTGGCGACTCCAAAGTCGCTGGTCAATCCGGCTAAATGTCCGGACAATAAGTCTTCCGGTCGCGCGGCACAGCCTTGGGCCTTGGCCCTGTTCATTCTGAATTCCCACCCCGCACCGGACATTGCCGGTGCCGTTGCTGGTTGTTGAAACTGATGGAAGCAAGCAAGCAGGTCTCGCTGCGTCGGATTGCCATACTGGTCGGCGGACTCTCGATGTTCGGTCCGTTCGCGATCGACGCGGTATTCCCCGCATTTCCGCATATCGGCGCCGATCTGGGCGCCGACAAACTGGCCATGCAGCAGGTGATCAGTGTCTATCTGCTGGCCTATGCGCTGATGAGTCTGCTGCACGGTGCGCTGTCCGATGCGCTGGGACGCAAGCGGGTGATCCTGGGCGGGCTGGCGGTGTTCATCGCCGCCTCGGTCGGCTGTGCACTGGCCACCGACATGACCACCTTGCTGTTCTTCCGCGCGCTGCAGGGGTTGTCGGCCGGCGTGGGTTACATCATCGGCCGCGCCGTCATCCGTGATCTCTATGATGGCGATGATGCGCAGCGCCTGATGAGCCAGGTTTCGATGATCTTCTCCATCGCCCCGGCCATCGCCCCGATCATCGGCGGTTGGCTGCTGGGCTGGAGCAACTGGCAGGGGATCTTCTGGTTCCTGGTGGCGTTCTCCACGGCCTTGTTGCTGATCACCATGACCTGGTTGCCGGAAACCCATCCGCCGCATGCGCGGCTGTCCCTGCATCCGGCACGCCTGCTGCGCGATTACATCAGCATCGCCCGCAATCCACGCTTCCTGCGGTTGGCGGCGGCGGGCTCGTTTGGCTTTGGCGGCTTGTTCCTGTACATCGCCTCGGCACCGGCCTTCATCCTGGATCTGTTGCAGCTGAACGAGCGCCAGTTCGCCTGGCTGTTCATCCCCACCATTGGCGGTATGGCCCTGGGTGCCTATGCCTCGGGGCGTGCGGCCGGGCGCATGGACGGCGCGCGCGCGGTGCGCATCGGCTACGGCTGTATTGCCGTGGCGACGTTGTACAACATCGGCTACAACGCGCTGGCAACGCAGATGAGCGTGCCATGGGCGGTGCTGTCACTGCCATTGAGTTCGTTCGGGGTGGCGCTGATCTTCCCGATCCTCAGCCTGGCGATCCTGGACATGTACCCGCGCCAGCGCGGTACAGCCTCCTCCATGCAGGCCTTCAGCACCTTGCTGACCAATTCCATCATCGCTGGACTGTTGTCGCCGCTGCTCAGCCGTAGCGGGCTGTGGTTGGCGATCGGCGCAGGCCTGTTTGCCGTAGCCAGCGCAGCGGCCTGGAAATGGGAACGCAACAGCCTGCGCGCCCAGCGTGCGGCGGTCGAACCCTGAGTTCACCACCACGTCATCACCTCCATAAGCGACAATAGCGTCGCCGCCATCACCGGCGACCGTTCACGAGTACTCAACGATGTCGATCCAATCCAAGGGCCGCCGCGAGGCGAAGAAGAAGCTGGCCGAGCGCGAGCGCAACCAGGCCGAGGCCAACCCGCCGGCAAAGGCCAAGGTTGAACCACATGCCGAGCTGCGTGACCAGCACCGTGCGCTGTTGGCCGGCATCGTCCGCCGCGATGGTGAATGGGTGCTGGGCATGGACGGCAAGATTGCCGGCGAGACCACCAGTGCCGCACGCGTACTTGCGCTGATCATGCAGGCCGCCGAATGGCATGAGAACAACGACACCCCGGTACGGCTGATGTATTCGGATGCACTCAAGGACGCCGCGCACGCGGAAGCGGCCGAGCAGGGCATCGACTTCGATACCTACAAGCGCAATCTGGCTGGTGAGCTGGGTGTGACCGGCAAGGCGGCGGCAGGTACGCATTGAGGCTGCGCGCAAGCTTGAAGCCGACAAGGGCGCCGTTGGCGCCCTTGTCGTCTGCAAACGGCACAATCTGCGCTATCCATTGTGGGAGCGGCGTAGGTCGCGACACACGTACAGAGCCCCCACCGCAGCGGGGCTTGGCCGTTGCTGAAACTGTTGCCAAGGCTGGTTCGAGGTCCTGCTTTATTCCATCGGTGAAGCCCCTGCCGAGCACGGCTCGGTGCTTTGGATCATTCCATCGGTGAAGCCCCTGCCGGGCACGGCTCGGTGCTTTGGATCATTCCATCGGTGAAGCCCCTGCCGAGCACGGTTCGGTGCTTTGGATCATTCCATCGGTGAAGCCCCTGCCGAGCACGGCTCGGTGCTTTGGATCATTCCATCGGTGAAGCCCCTGCCGAGCACGGCTGGGCACTACGGGGAATACGCGCGGGCAAGCGGCTTGCACTGCGGAATTCGGCAGGGGGCAACGCCTTGGCTGCAGCGTCGTCGGATATCAAGGCTTCCCTGATCTGCCGCACCAGTGGGTGATCGCGATTGGGTTCTGCCTTTCCCTGGCAAGCGCGCAGTTCTCCCTGGTGGCGGCGGCATCCGCAGGCGACGGGCTGCCGGCAGGTGTGGAACTGCATGCCATCAGGACCAGCAGCATTGGCATTGCGCACGGCAGGCGGGTGAGAAGCGTCATCGATTCGCTTGTTCCTTGAGCGTGGGAGCCGTCTGGAGATTCCGCGGCAGCCGCAGGCCTGTGCGGGCTCGGTATTGGAGTGTAAAAAGTCGCAGGCGCCGTTGTGGCTATAATCCTGCCACGACGTCCCCTGAGCATGGAGGCACACCCGATGTCTGTTGCAGCTATTCCCGATGTCTCGCTGGTTGACAACAGCGAGCAGCGTACCCCCTTGATTCTGGTGCTGGACTGCTCCGGCAGCATGAGCGGGGCGCCCATTGCGCAGTTGAATGCCGGGCTGAAGCTGCTGGAGCAGGAGCTCAAAGGCGATGTGATCGCCGCCAAGCGCGTGCGTGTGCTGCTGATCGAGTACGGCGACATGGACCATGCGGCGATCACCGGTGACTGGTGCGATGCGATGGATTTCAGTGCGCCGGAGCTTTCCGCCAATGGCACCACGCCGACGGGTGCGGCGGTGGAACTGGCGCTGCAGGAAATCGAAGACGAAAAAGCCCGCTTCCGCCAGGCTGGCGTGGCCTATACACGGCCATGGCTGTTCCTGATGTCCGATGGCAATCCCACTGACGCCTGGGAGGCGGTGGCCGAACGTTGCCGCGATGCCGAACAGGCGAACAAGGTGGCGGTGTTTCCGATTGGGGTAGGCAACGCCGACATCGGCGTGCTCGGTCAGTTCAGCCGCAACGGCGAGCGCGGCGTGAAGCGGCTGCAGGGGCTGCAGTTCAAGGAACTTTTCATGTGGCTCAGTGCCAGCATGCGGGTGGTGTCCAACTCGACCCCCGGTGGCCAGGTACAGCTGCCGTCGACGGACAGCTGGTCGCACGTGTCGGTTTGAACATGCGCTGGCGGGTGATGGCCGCATCGGCCACGGGGCGCTCCCATCTTGATCGTGGGCAGCCCTGCCAGGATGCCTATGCATCCTCCTGTGTCGGCGGCGTACTGGTTGCTGCTGTCTGCGACGGCGCGGGCTCGGCCTCGCATAGTGATGCGGGGGCTGGGCTGGTGTCTTCGGCGGTGGTGGCCGCGGTAGCCGCGCACCGTCAGCTGGGCAGTCATCCTGCCGGGCTGGAAGTCGATGCGGTCAGGACGATCATCGAGGCGGCACTCGTCGCGGCGCGTGAGCAGCTGGCCGCCATGGCGGCGGCACGTCAGTTGACGCTCGCCGACCACGCCTGCACCTTGGTAGGTGTGGTGGCGGACGCGCGCGGTGGCTGGTTCTTCCATGTGGGTGATGGCGTCGCGGCCTGTGAGTTCGCGCCGCCGCAGCCGGCGGCGGTGTCGTTGCCAGCCAATGGCGAGTATGCCAACGAGACCTGGTTCGTCACCGGTGGCAACTGGCGCGAGCAGTTGCGTCTGACACGATTTGCCGGCAGCGTGCAGGCCATTGTGCTGATGTCCGATGGCGTGCAGCCGTTTGCGATGACGCGTGATGGCAGCGGTTTGTTCCAACCCTTCATCGCACCGGTGCTGCGCTACCTGGGCGGCGTGGATGCCACGCATGGCAGCCAGGCCTTGCAGGCGACGCTGGCCGATCCACGTACCGATCACATCACCGGCGACGACAAGACGTTGCTGGTGGCGTTGCCGGCCTAGGCGCATGGCTGCGCAAGCCGGCGACCTCATCTACGACGAGCAGCGTACGCCGCTGTCCCTGGGCCGGCTGCTGAAGAGCGGTGGAGCGGGCAGTGTGTTCCTGATCAAGGAACGCCCGCTGGAGGTTGCCAAGCTCTACCATTCCAACAAGGGCGGTCAGGTCTACGAACGCAAAGTGCGGGCGATGCTGGAGCTGCGCCCGGACCTGCCCGATGTCGAGGACAAGGGCGTGCGCCAGGTGCAGATTGCGTGGCCTACCGGCTTGCTGCGCGACAAGGCGGGCGGCTTCCTGGGCTTCACCATGCCGGTGCTGGATGTGGCAGCCACCAGCGACCTGGAACATGTGCTGCAGGAGCGGCAGGCGCGCGAAGAAGGGCTGCCCACCGCGTTGGGCCCGAAGATGACCCTGGCCGCCAATCTGGCGGTGATGCTGGCAGCGCTGCACGAACGCCAGCACTACGTGGTGGACCTGAAGCCGCTCAATGTGCGCTTCTATCGCAAGTCCCTGTTCATCGCGATGCTGGATTGCGATGGCTTCAGCATCCAGGGCAAGGGCGAACGTTTTCTTTCCGAACAGGTCACTACCGATTACCTGGCTGCCGAATTCCAACAGCGCGGCGTTGTCGCCGGCGAGGAAGAGGCACAGGACCGGTTTGCGCTGGCGGTGATGGTGTTCCAGCTGCTCAACTCGGGCCTGCACCCCTATAGCGGCCGGCCCAACGGGGCGACATTGCCCAGTGATCTGCCTGGGCGGATTGCGGCCCATCTCTATCCCTATGCACAGGGCAAGGGCGAGACGCGAATACTGCCTTCGCCGGTCAGTGGCCATGCGGCGTTCCCGGCCGAGCTGCGTGACATGTTCGATCGTGCGTTCGCCAGCCAGGCACGGCGGCGCCCGGCTGCGGCGGAATGGTCATCGTTGTTGCTGCGCTATGCACGTCGTAGCAACGGCTTGTTGGTGAAATGTGCGAAGGACGGCGCGCATCAACATTTCAGCGGCCTGCCGTGTGCAGGCTGTGCGCGTGCCGAGTTGCTGGCAAGCAGCGCGCGTGCCGCGCAGTCGCGGGCAAGGCAGACGACTGCCACCGGCACGAAAGCTGCGCGTGTACCACGCCGTACCCGCGCCGCCACACCCAATGTGGCGGCGGCCCTGACCGCGGCAACGCCGGCACCGGCGACGCAGCCGATTGGGCTGGGTATGCGGGTGTTTTTTGCGGTCGTTGGGCCGGTGCTGTTGGGCTGGGCAACCACCTGGGGAATGGCGGCCTATCGTGACTACCTGTCGGACAAGGATCCAGGCTGGTGGTTGACGCTGGGGCTGGGCTTCCAGAGTGGCCTGCTGTTGGCGGCGGTGCTGCTGTTCATCGTGTGCGTGCCCGTGCTGATTCTGAGCAAACGTCCATGAAAGTTGCCATCGGCATATTCGTCGCGCTGCTGATGCTGCTGTTGGTGACGGTGTTTGCTGGCTGGGTGGGCGTTTACATCTATGGCGGCGTCGAGTGGATTGGGCATCTGTTCGCCACGGGCATATTGCCGGATGGTAGGGCTGCGTTCCGTGCTGGCGTGCTGGTGGGTAGCCTGGTTTCGGTAGGTTCGCTGCTGCGTGTGGCGATCAAGGACAAGTCCCATGCGTATGCCGGCGCGGCGTTGATTGTGGGGCTTGGGTTTGCCTTCATGCTGTTTGCCACCCGCTTGTCTCCCTACGTCATGGTTGCGGAGGACGCGACGCAGAGCGTGGATGTGGCAACCGCTTCACCTGCAGCCAGGCGCAGCGAGATGCCCGAATGGTATTCGCGCAGCAGCTACGAGCGCGACGCGGCTGGAAAGGTGCATGCATTGGCCAGGGCTGCTGCACGCCAAGATCAGTTGGGGGTAGATGCGGGACTGGAAGAGCTGCAGCGATGGGCGCGCAGCGGAGTGCGTATTGGCGGCGACCGCGAGGCGTTCAACGCCGCGCGGGACAGGTTCAATGCCACCTTCGACATACCGGAGGGCCGTGAAAAAAAAGGAAAGCTCAGCCGGGAGCGGCATGCAGCGCTGAGGGCGATGTGGCAGGCGGTACCCGAGGTGGATATCGCCGGACGGCGGGTGCTCGTGCAGGAGATGACAGTGCTTGCGTTTGCGTTGCGGCTGAAGGCCGAGCGTGGCACCGCTCAGGATGCAACGGCGGACGACGACGGGGTGCTGGATGAAAAACTCATCGAGCTGATTCGGCTGCAGGAGGCCATCCTCGGCTATGCACCGAGGTCTGCCGAGTTCTGGTCCAGTTATGCGGCTACCATCGTGGATGCCGACGAAGAGGTGGCGTTGGGAGCGTTGCTGATTGCCGATCAACTGCGGCGTTCGGCCGCATCCGGTCGCTCTGCGATGCGCATGTCGATCAGCGATGAGATGCTGTTTCAATCGGATATGCGGATAGGCACCAGCCTGTTGCCACGGGCCTCGGTCGCGCGTCTGAGCGTTCTTGAAGCGCGTGCTGCGGCAATCAACGGTACGACCGCGCCGGTAGATGGCGATACCCCGACTGAAGCGGGAGAGACGGCATCTGCAGAGCAGGCGCTGCCCGCACCGCAGTTCGTGCACACCGGCAAGGGCTTGTTGCCTTCGCCGCGACCAACGCCTCCCGGGGGGCTGCCTGCGCACGCTACGGAGGCGTTGGTGCGGGTTGACCTGCCGTCCGCCGGGTTTGAACAGCAGCAGCGGCCGGTCGTGCTGCCGCCATCGGGTTTAAGCAGTGGTGGCAGCGTGCTGGTGGCGGTTGATGTACTGGCCGATGGCAGCATCAGCTCGGTCCTGATCGAGCGCAGCAGCGGCGACCCGGCATTGGATGACGCGGTGCGGTGGTCGGCGCGGCGCTGGAAAGCGCTGACGCCTATCGCCGCGAAGGGCGAGCGGCGGCGGGTGCAGTTGCGCTTCGAATCGCCGGTGCCGGTCGAGGAGATCCCTGGCTGGCCGCCACCGCCCATGGTGCCGGGCAGGGAGCCGGTGGCGGCAGCGGACACGGTGCCGACACCACGCCCGGTTTCGCCGTTCGCCGTGCAGCACTTGCAGGAGCTGTTGGCACGCCAGGCGCGTTTCAATCCGGCGCGCTATCCCGCCGCCGCCTGGAAGGAAAAAGCGGGTGGCAGGGTGGTGTTGGCAATCCGGCTGGCAGGTTCCGGCGAGGTTCGCGGTGTCAGCATCGCCCAGAGCAGCGGCAATGCACTGCTGGATAGTGCCGCCCGCGAAGCTGCCTTGGGCTGGCGTGTCTCCCCTGGGGAAGCGGCAGCCGATGTGGATGAAGTGACGCTGCATCTGCCGGTGGTATTCAGGGCGGAGTAGGGCCGTTGATCAAGATTCGCTCGGTTCCCCGCTACAGCGCACCGTGTGGCCAAGGCCCGGCGAAATCGAAGAAGTGTGGTGTTGTGCTGCAAGAACGGCCGGGAGCCGTGCTTGCGGACCGTTACAGTCCGTGGCGTTCGAAGAGCGCGCGGTAGATGTTCGGCTCTTGCCCGTTGGCTGAGAACATGGGGTGTCGAGGATCGCGCTGCCACACTTCCAGCATGTTTGCGATTCTCAGTAGCTCGGCAATGAACGCCTGCTGCCGTGATGCCTTGGTGCTCTTAGTCGTTGCAGCATGTTCGGCAATGCTCGTGCATTCTTCGTAGAAATCACGGGAAATATTGTCCCGTCGTATGCCAAGCTTTGACAGTTCGTCCGCGAGAATCCTGGGGCCGGACCATTCGATGGGATTGCGGGAAGTCGGGAGGCAGATAGTGATCGCCGCCACAATGAAAGCCATTACAAGGATGAGAAGCGGTATCAATTCTTGGCTCCAGTTGCGTGCATGTTCCAAGCCGTTTCAATGCATCAAGAGAGGACAGGGCGAGATGGCTGCTGTCCGCAGTCCTGCTCAATAGTCACGCGCTGCATCGAACCATTGCTGTGCAAGATCATCGTTCACGCCCAGGCGCAGGGCATGCTCGGAACGGCCGAGCTGCCAGATCGCCTCGCCGAGGTCGTCGCGTTCGGAGGTTTCGATGCCCTTGAGCGTATTGAAGTGTATGGTGAAACGGGTAAGGGCAGCTTCCCCTTCGGCGAGAGTTTGTGCAGCTTTCAATGCCGCCAAAGCTGCATCGAACGCTTCATTGGCCTGCTTCGCCAAGCGCTTTGGCCACGCCGAAAAGGGGCGGCCGAATTCGCTTTCCCACCAACTGGCTTCGCGAAGCTGCGAGACCGACGCATGTCCGGTCCACGGGCGCTGTTGGGCGCGTGCCTTCAGTTGCTGACGCAGGCGCTTGCCTGCAGCTTCTTCGACATTGAAGGCAATCAAACCATCCAGCGCGGGCCAGCAGCTCAGTGCTGGCAGGCCTGCCAATGACGGCATGTAGCGCAGCTGCAGGCTCTGTAGCTGCGGCTGTGCTGCAAGCGCTTCAAGATCGACGAAATTGCCATACAGGCTCAGCGACTTCAGATGCATGAAGCGCGACAGGCATTTCAGCGAGATCGGGCGTGCCATCGGCGTGTTGACCAGCATCAGGTCGTGGACGTCATGCAGTTCGCCCATGTCCGGCAGTTCGAAAACAGTGGCTTGCCTGCGTGAACCCGTATCCGGGGCAAGCGACAGGGAGCGGGGCAGTTGCCCCAGGGTCGAGAAGCGACTGATATCGCCGGAGACACTGAGGTGGAGATTTGCCGCGATTTCCTGCCCTGGCAGGAGCAGCTGCAGGCTGGCTTCAGCGTGGTCCAGTTGAATCGCCAAGGTGCGGATGTTGGATTGGGCAGCATCGACTACGGTGTCCGTATCGAGTACAGGCACCCAGGTCAGCTGCTCGATGGGACGCTGGCGGGCCCATTCGAAGATGCTCTGATCCGCGCCTGTGTAATGGATCACCCGTGGCCAGGGTGACCCAGCGGGCGTGGCGAACGGATTGAAGACTGCCCAGTTGATCCGGAGATCAGGGGCAACCTGAAGATCGGATTTGCCTGCAGCTGCGGCAGGTGCAATCACCAGGCTGCCTACGCCAAGCGTACGCACCAAGGTGTGGCTGCCTGCGCCGGTGAGGTCCAGCGGATAGCTGCCTGGCCCGGTGAGTGTGGCATCAACGCGGTTGTCTGTTGCGGTGTCTCTGCTGCCCATGTTCATCCTTGGCGTGGCCGCCGCTCATCCATGTGGTTCTGGCGTTGCTGCGTGTGCTGGTGCCGGCGCAACAAGACCTGCGGGGAATTGTATTTCTGTTTCCCGATGTGCGTGGATAACCATGCCATGCCAATGTGTCAAGGCGCGCATGCTGGACTGTGGCGTCCTTTGCGTTCGCGCGCGGCTCTGGTCGTTGCTGCTGTTTTGTATGTCTGCAGGGCCGACAGACAAAGGGCGCCATCATGGCGCCCTTTGCTTGCATGACCCGCGGGTCTGCTTACGGTGCCGAAGGCTGTGCCGGTGCAGCGGCAGGTGCAGCCGCGGGTGCCGCTGCCTGCCAGCCACACATCTGGCCTTCGTTCTGCTGCTTCAGCCATTCCTGCAGCGGTGCGAAGTATTCCAGCATCGGGCCGGCGTCGAGCTTCTCGGTGCCGGTCAGTTCCTTCAACGTGGCCTGCCACGGCTGGCTGGAGCCCTTGCTCAGCATGGCCCAGAACTTCTGCCCGGCTTCCTTGTTGCCGTAGAAGCTGCACTCGTTGAGCGGGCCGGTGTAGCCGGACGCGTCGCACAGGCCCTTGTAGAACTGGTACTGCAGGATGCGCGCCAGGAAGTAACGCAGGTACGGGGTGTTGCCCGGCACGTGGTACTTGGCACCGGCGTCGAAGAACTCCTCGCCGCGTGCGCTGGCCGGGGCCACGCCTTGGTACTGCGCCTTCAGTTCCCACCACTTCTGGTTGTACTGGTCCGGCTTGATCGAGCCGTCGAACACGCCCCAGCGCCAGCGGTCGATCATCAGCCCGAACGGCAGGAACGACACGCCCGACATCGCCATGCGCATCTGCGCATTGATGGTGGCTTCGCGGCTTTCCTGCTGCGCGCCGACCAGGCCGATCGAGTTGAGGTACTTGGGCGTCATCGCCAGCACGATGGTGTCGCCGATGGCTTCGTGGAAGCCGTCGTTGGCACCGCCCTGGAACAACGGCGGCAGCGGGTTGTAGGCCAGGTCGTAATAGATGTGGCCCAGCTCGTGATAGATGGTGGTGAAGTTTTCTTCGTTCGGGGTGATGCACATCTTGGTGCGCACGTCCGGGCCAACATCCTTGCCGTCGCCGCCCATGTTCATGTCCCAGGCGCTGGCGTGGCAGACCACGTTGCGGTCCAGCGGCTTGATGAACTGGGTGTTCTGCCAGTAGCTCTCCGGCAGCTTGGGCATGCCCAGCGAGACGTAGAAGTCCTGCGCGCGCTCGGTCATCTGCCGGGCGGTGACCAGCTCGGCCTCACGCTGTGCCTTGAAGCGGCTCGCCGGGTCGGCACCACCGGCCTTGGCCAGTGCAGCGCTCAGGTTGGTCTGGTACTGCTTTTCCAGCGCGGCGGTGATGTCCAGGCTGCCCGCGTTCGGGTACGGCGCGGTCATGTCCCACAGGTTGCTCCAGTCCTGCTGCCACATGTTGCCGGTCAGGTGCGCGGCAATCATGCCGCCGCCGACTTCGGCCTTGTCCTTGCCGTATTCCTTGTCCAGCTTGGCGCGGGTATAGCAATGCACCTGCTCGTACAGCGGCTTGACCTGCTCCCACAGGCGGTCGGTTTCCGGGCCAACCTGGTCGGCCGGCATGTCGTAGCCGCTGCGCCACATCTGGCCGGCATCGGTATAGCCCAGTTCGCGGGCGCCTTCGTTGACCAGTTCGACGAAGCGCTGGTAGTTGGCGCGCGACGGCACGGCGGTGGACTGCCAGCCCTGCCAGGCGTCGAGTTGCTTGTCGTAGTCACGCGAGGTGGCCAGCACCTTCTCAAGGTCGCCCAGCTGGCGGCAGTTCTTGTTGTCGCCTTCGCCCACGCAGTAGGTGCCGGCGCCGTAATCGCCTTCCAGCTTGGTGGCGATGCCGGCCAGTTCGGCCAGCTTCTGCGGGTCGCGCGGGGCGGGCATCGAGGTCATCAGCTTGAGCAGGCTGATGGCGCGCTTGGTGTCGGCGCTCATCGGCTGGCCGTCGTACTTGTTGGCCTGCTCGATCCAGCCATTGAGCACGGTCAGCCAGCGTTCGTTGGCCTTGGCCGCCACGCGTGCGGAATCGTCATTGATATAGGTGGACGACAGCCACTGCGCCGAGGTCATCTCCGGGTACATGGCCTTGTACTCGGCATTGACGCGAGCGATGAACTGGTCGGCGCTTTCGGCCGGTGCGGCCTGGGTGGTGGCCGGCTTGGCGGTGTCGGTGGCGGCGTCCTTTTTACAGGCAGCCAGCGAGAGCACGGCCACGCCGACGGCGGCGGCCAGGACCAAATGACGATTCTTCACAGCAAACCCCGGTTTGTAAGTACCGGCGAAGGCTAGTGGGGCGGCGGCCGGGCCGCAAGTGGGGAAAGGGAGGCACCCCGGTAGTGCCGAGCCATGCTCGGCAGGAGCGTTACCGGTTGAGCCTTCTGCCGAGCATGGCTCGGCACTACATACGGCCTTAAGTGCAGGGGGCGAACAGGTCGCGGGATCGGTCATACACCGACGTCTGCACCTGCATCAGCCCAAGCACCGAGGGGAACAGGTTGTCCTGGTCGGTGCGCTGCGCAGCGCGGTGACGCACGCAGCTCATGTCCAGGCCACGATCCGCCGTGAACCCGGGCGAGAACCACATCACCATCGGTACCCGGGTCTGTTCCTCCGGTGCGATCGCATACGGTACGCCATGCAGATACAGACCCTTCTCACCCAGCGATTCGCCGTGGTCGGACAGGTAGATCATTGCCGTGTCGTAGTCGTCCATGCCGCGCAGGGTGGCAATGGTGCGGGTCAGGAAATGATCGGTGTAACGGATCGCATTGTCGTAGCTGTTGACGATGTCCTCGCGACTGCACTTGCCCAGGTCCGCTGTGTCACAGGTGGGGGCGAACTGGCGGAACTGCGCCGGATAGCGTTGGAAGTAGCTCGGGCCGTGATTGCCCAACTGGTGCAGGACGAGTACGCGATCGCCGGGCTTGGCACGGACCTGCGTGGCGAGGTTTTCCAGAAGAATCTCATCCATGCAGCGGCCGTCGGCGCACAGGCCCGGTGTGGTCGCACCGTCCAGGCGCTGGATGTCCAGACCCTCGCAGACGCCCTTGCAGCCGGACTGATTGTCGCGCCACAGCGTGGCGATGCCAGCGTGCTCCAGCACGTGCAGCAGGGATTGGTGGGCACGGATCTTCTTCTCGTCGTAATCGTGGCGGCCAAACGGCGAGAACATGCACGGCAGTGAAACTTCGGTGCTGGTGCCACAGGAGTGCATGTCCGGGAAGTTGATCACGCCGGTCTGCGCCAGCTCCGGGGTGGTCTGGCGGGCGTAGCCGTTCAAGCCCCAGTTCTGTGCGCGCACGGTTTCGCCGACCACCAGCACCAGCAGGCGTGGCTTGCTGCCCGCAGCGCGAGGAAGGGCCTTGGCGTCGGTGCCCAGCGGCAGCTTGGGCTGCTTCTGCATCGGGCTGGCACTGGCGAGGTTCTGCTTCAGCGCGATCAGATAATTGACCGGCGTGGCCAGGTAACGCACCTCGCGGTGGTTGCGCATCAATGCGGAGATGTTCTGGAATGACAGCATCGTTCCGGCACCGCCTGCCACGATGACGCCAAGCAGGAAGGCAATACGCCACAGCAATGTGCGCGACCAGCTGCGCTTGCGCAGCCGCACGCGCCACAGCAACAAGGTCGGCAGCAGGCCGTAGCCGAGCAGCGGCAGCAGCAATGCCGGCGTCATCAGCTCGCGTGATTCCTTGTGGTCGGTGGCCAGTACATTGCGCAGCATGTCCGCGTCCAGATAGACGTTGTAGCTGTTCATGTAATGGGTGGCGAAGGCGGTGGTGATGAACAACACCGTCAGCACCACTTTGGCATTCCAGCGCCAGACCAGCAGGCCGAAGAGGATTGCGTGCACGCTTACCAGCAACGCAAACAGCGACACCGCGAACAGGATGCTGCTCGGGTTGGTGGCGATCGCGCTGCGCCAGAACAGGGTGTTGCAGACCAGGGCGAAAAACACACTGGCCAACAGGATCAGGGCCTCGGTGCTGATCTCGGGGCGCCAGTTGCGCAGGCGCGACCAGGAGAGCTGCAGTCTGGCAGGGCGGGGGACAGCGACGCTCATGCGTTCTCTCCAAGGGTGCCAGGTACGGCGGGCGACAGGAATGTGGTTGATGCAGATGCCGGGAACAGCCACAGATAGAGGGCAGTGGCGACCAGCCAACTGATCGTCAGGGACCAAAGGTCATGCGAGGCAAAGTGGGCGCCACGCAATTGCTGGGCCAGGCCGAACACCATGCCGACCAGCAGGGCAACGCCCAGTGCCGGCCAACGCCATTGCGGGCGTACCTGCAACATGAAGAAGAACAGCGCCACCCAGGCATAACCCGAGCCGGCATGGCCGGCCGGGAAGCAGGCGGCGTGGCCCAGTGCCACCGGACGCTGTTCGAACAGGCCGATGAAGGGGCGCAGGCCGCCATAGCGTTCCAGGTCCCAGGGGCAGTCCATGTGGGTCCAGGACTTGAGCAGCGCGATGATGCTGGTGGATAGCGCCACCGAGGACAGCAGGTAGGCCAGCGGCCGTCGCAGCGGCCGCCAGCGCAGGTCGACGCAGCTGCGGATCAACGCCAGTATGACCAGCAGCGCGACGAACCAGGTCAGGTTGCGGCCGCCCTTGTGGATCAGGTGGCTGGTCCACCATGCGTTCTTGTAGAGCCATTCGCCGCCCTGCCAACGGAACAGCTGGTCAGCAAGCCATTGATCGCCATTGCCGGCCATCAGCAGCAGGCTGCCGAGGGCGGCGAACAGCAGCGGCAACAACACCGTACGTGCGACAAAGCTCAGGCGGCCGCGCTCGGTAGCCGGTTGCAGGGCGGTGGTCGTGGGCGGTTGCAACATGGAGCAGGGGCACCATCAGGCTGGGTGCGGCCATGCTGTGCCGGCTTGTGTCGGAGACCGGTCGGAACGTTGTCGTTATTTTGTCAGTGCTTCAGTTTCGTCGCGGGCATGGTTACGACGCCTTGATCGTAAGAGCGGCCATGCCGAAGAGGCATGGCCACGCCCGTGCAGGCTTCGGTGCGCCGGTGTCAGCAAACCTGCCCCGATGGGCTGGCGTCAATCGCCGTCGCTTTCCAGTGCATCCTCGCCACCGGCGACAACACCATGGGTCCTGGCAACGCAGTCCGCACGCAGGGCGGTGCCGGGCAGCAGCTGCCAGTTGTTGCGATTGGCACTGCCGATGTCGATGATCTGGCTGCGATCGGCACAGGGCGACATGGCCTTGTCCAGCACGAACAGCCAGCGCCGCCGCGGATCTTCACTTACCCACCGCGCCGCGTCCTCCCATTGCTGGGCGAGCGGGCGTTTGAAGCCGAAATCGGTGGCCTGGGGGTCGGTCTGCAGCAGGTTCTGTTCGCGCCAGGCCACCATGCCAAGTTGTGCATCCGGGCCGATGCGTTCGCGCACCTTGCCCATCACCAGCGATGCCGAACTGTAAGGATCAAGTGCGGGCATCGCGCCCAGGCCGTACATGGCCCAGAGCAGCACCGTGCACAGCACCACCGCCAGCCCGGCGCGGCGCAGGCGCAATGTCACTACCAGCAGCAGCGAGGCGGTACCGAAGCCAATCAGCCACCAGCCGACGTGCGGCAAGACCCACGGATCGATCGCACGCTTGACCGCGTTGCGCTGGGCCCAGCCATCGCCATGGACGGCGCCATAGCCGACCACCAGGGTGGCCACGGCCAGCAGCAGCACGTACAGCAACAGCAGCCAGCGCACGCCGGTGCGTCGCAACAGGCCTGGCAGCAATGGGGCGGCAGCTACCGCCAGGGCTGGCAGCATCGGCAGGATGTAGACCTCGCGCTTGCCCGGGCTGGCACTGAAGAAGAGCAGTACCAGCAGTGCCCAGCCCAGCAGCAGGAGGTAGCGTGGATCGGCACGGCGGCAACGGCGCCACCAGGCTGGCAGGAGCCACGGTGCCAGCAGGCTGCCCGGCAGCCACAACGTCGCCATCACCTGCAGGTAGTACCAGAACGGTTGGTGATGGTGCCAGGCGTTGGCGTAGCGGGTGCCGGTCTGCTTGAACAGCAGTTCTTTGGCATAGGACTGCAGGTGCGGCTCGGGGTTCTGCAACAAGGCAATGGCCAATGGGCCGAGCCAGATCGCGGTGCCCGCCAGAAAGGCGGGCAGCAGCAGCCACCAGCCCCAGCTGCGACCCGGACCTGGGGCCTGCGGGTGACGCCAGCGCCAGGCCATCCACGGCAGCAGCATCAGCAAGGGCAGGAAACCCACGCCCTTGGTCACGGTGCCGGCGCCGGCTGCGAAGGCTGCCAAGGCCAGCGCCCACCAGTTCGGGCCGAGCAGCAGATGCCGCACCAGCCCCCATAGCGCCAGCGTGGTCATGCCGACCAGCACCATGTCGATCTGCGCACGTTTGGCCATCAGCCCGAACTGGATGCAGACGAACAGCCCGATGACAGCATAGCGGGCGATCTGGCGGTTCCAAAGCCGCCGGCTCATGTCCCAGGTCAGCCACAGGGTGAGCAGGGCGGCGAGCAACGAGGGCACCAGGAAGGACAGGTTCCAGTCGCCGATGAGCTTGTAGGTGGCGGCCTGGATCCACATGAAGGTGGCCGGCTTTTCCGCGTAGAGCTCGCTGCCGCGGTGCGGCAGCAGCCATTGCCCGGTCTCGACCATGTGCCGTGCGGCGAGCACGAAGCGAGGCTCGTCCGGAGGTTGCGGCGAACGCATGCCGAGCCCGGCGAACAGGCTGGCGATGACCAGCGCGATCAGGATGGCGAACCACAGTCTGTTGGACGAAGAGCGGGGCGGATTCGGGCGCACGGGCGGCTCGGTGGCAGAGGCTGGCGGGATGATGCCGCAATTGGCGTTGGAAACACGTCGAAACCGGAATGGCGAGTGGTTGCAGCGCGTTCCGACGACAATTCGACGGCAGCGGCGCTAGGATACGTCGGTAATGCCTCGGCCCGGGGCAGCAAGGTCATGCCCGCATGCGGCTGCTGGTCATCGAAGACAATCGCAATCTGATCGCCAACCTGTTCGATTATTTCGAAGCGCGCGGGCATACCCTCGACGTCGCCCCGGACGGCATCACCGGCCTGCACCTGGCCGGTACCCAGAACTACGATGCCATCCTGCTGGACTGGATGCTGCCACGCATGGAAGGGCCGGAGGTGCTGCGCAAACTTCGCGAGGACTTCCGTTCCGAAGTGCCGGTGATCATGCTCACTGCCCGCGACGAGCTGCCGGACAAGATCACCGGCTTCCGCGCCGGCGCCGATGATTACCTGACCAAGCCGTTCGCGCTGCCGGAGCTGGAAGTGCGGTTGGAGGCGGTGCTGGCACGCACGCACGGGCGTAATCCGCGCAAGCTGCTGGAAGTGCACGATCTGCAGCTGGACCTGGCCACGTTGGAGGCGCAGCGTGGTGGACAGGTGCTGCACCTGTATCCGGCCTGCCGCAAATTGCTGGAAGTGCTGATGCGGGCCAGCCCGGCGGCGGTGACCCGGGACCAGCTGGAATATGCGCTATGGGGCGACGAACCACCGGATGGCGACATGCTCAGGTCGCATATCTATGAGCTGCGGCGTGCGGTCGATGGCCCGTTCGAGCAGAAGCTGCTGCAGACCCTGCCGCGTGTCGGCTACCGCTTGTCCGCGCCCGCAGCAGCCGTGCAGCCATGAAGCGGCGCACACTGCGCCGCAAGCTACTTGGCTGGCTGGCGGCGTATGTCGCGCTGGTGACGTTGGCGGTGTTCAGCGCGGCCAACTATGTGCACGAACATGCCGAGCACGCGGTGTGGCGTTCGTTGTTGAATACCGAGCTGGACAGCATCATCGGTCAGATGCGGGTCGATCCAACTTACCATTGGCAGGATTCGGATACCTTGCGTTTTTACGCTGCCCATGAGCCTGCGGGTATACCCGAGACTCTGGGGCGCCTGCACCCAGGCTTGCATGATGGTGCCTTGCTGGAAGGCAAGCAGGCGGCGGTGATGGTGCGCGATACCAGCGATTTTGGTCGGGTGGTATTGGCCCTGGATATCTCCGACTTCGGCGAACTTGAACATTTCGTCACGCGTTGGGCGCTGCTGGCCGGTGTGGGCTTGTTGCTGGTGACCTTGTTGATGTCCTGGGTGGGCATGAACCGCCTGGTGCGCCCTCTGTCAGTGCTCGCGCAGGACATCGCCAAGCTGAGTCCCGAGCGTCGCCGGCAACAGGTGCGGGTGGACAAGCGCGGCAGTACCGAGCTGGAGGTGATCGCCGGTGCCTTGAATGATTACCTGCAGCGCAATGAACATTTCGTCGAGCGCGAGCGCGCGTTCATCAGTACCGCCAGCCATGAGCTGCGTACGCCGATCGCGGTGATCACCGGTGCCGCCGAGCTGGCGCTGGAGCAACCGGGGTTGCCGGAGAGGGTGCGCCAGCAGTTGCTGCGCGTGCGCAATACATCGACCGGCATGGAGCAGCTGATCCAGTTGTTGCTGGTGCTCGCGCGCGATCCGGCCAAACTGGCCGCGATGAGTGAATTGGTAGCCCTGGATGAACTGTTGCCGGAAATCATCGAAGACCATCGCTACCTGGCCAAGGGCAAGGAGCTGGAACTGGTGCTCCTGGAACGTGCTCCGTGCCAGCTGCTCGCGCCGCTGGCGGTGGTGCAGGCAGCGATTGGCAACCTGCTGCGCAATGCCATCGAGAATAGTGATCGCGGCGTGATTCGGCTGGGGATATCTGCCAATGCCGTGCTGACCATTGAGGATCCCGGGCACGGCATGAGCCCGGAAGAAGTCGCCCAGGTATACGCGCGGATGACCAAGGGCGAGCGCAATCCGGGCGGTGGTATTGGCCTGGACCTGATCGCCCGACTATGCGATCACCTGGGCTGGCAGCTGGAAATCCATTCGCAGCCGGAGCGGGGCACGCGGGTCACCTTGGATATGGGGAGTTCCAGGCCGCGGTAGGAGCGCATTATCTGTAGAGCGCAGCCATGCTGCGCTGGGGCTTTACCGGGGAAGGCTTCTGCCGGGCATGGCTCGGCACTACAGGCTCACGGTGGCAACAGCTCGCGCTCGATCAGCCAGCGCTTTGCATCGTCGGCGTCCTGCTCGAACCAGGCCTGGGTCGAACCCAAGCGGTAGGTGTAGCCCCAGCTGTCCATGTCGGCCATCAGCCGCGCGCTGCCTACGCCCGGCAGTTGCCCGGCCAGCACGATCTGCAGGTAGCAGGTGGCGTCTTCCTCGGGGACCGAGTCGGTGGCATCGGTATGCACGTTCGCGCGCCGCTCGGGTGGCAGCACGATCAGGTGGCAGGATTCGTGCAGCATCGAATGCACCGGCGTGTCATCGCGTACATAGACGTCGCAGGCGATGATGCCGGCCTCGGGCTCGCCCCAGTAACTGCCGGGAATCTTCCCGCCTGCGGCAACATGGTTCAGGCGCAGGCCGTGGCGTGCGAGCAGGTCCGCAGCGTCGGTCCAGCGGATATCGCCAACGCACAGCACGGGCTGGGTTGGTTCGTTGGCAGGGCTTTCGTTCACGGGCACTGGAGTCCCGGCGGCCGTAGCCGCCGGAATCTGATCACTTGTCGTCGGGCAGGGCCACGGAAATGTCGAGCACGTCGTTGGCACCATCCTTGACCAGGTCAACCTTGACCGCGTCGGCGTCGATGTTGACGTACTTCTTGATCACTTCCAGCAGCTCACGCTGCAGCAGCGGCAGGTAATCCGGACCGCCGCGGGTGCTGCGTTCCTGCGCGATGATGATCTGCAGGCGGTTCTTCGCGGTTTCGGCGGTGGTCTTCTTCTGTCTCAGGAAGTCGAGCAGTCCCATGCTTATCCTCCAAACAACTTGCTGAAGAAGCCCTTCTTCTCCACGGTGGTGAAGCGCATCGGGCGCTCTTCACCGAGGATGCGGCCGACGGCGTCCTCGTAGGCCTGGCCTGCCGGCGACTCGGCATCCAGGATGACCGGCTCGCCCTTGTTGGAGGCGTTGAGCACGTCGCCGGATTCGGGGATGACGCCGATGGCCTTCAGTCCCAGTACTTCTTCCACGTCGGTGATGCTCAGCATCTCGCCGCTTTCAACACGCGAGGGGCTGTAGCGGGTCAGCAGCAGGTAGGCCGGCACGGCCTTGCCGGCTTCGGCGTTGGCGGTCTTGGAGTCGAGCAGGCCGATGATGCGGTCCGAGTCACGCACCGAGGACACTTCCGGATTGACCACGACAACGGCGCGATCGGCGAAATACATCGCCAGGAACGCACCCTTCTCGATGCCGGCCGGGGAGTCGCAGATGATGAAGTCGAAGCCGTCAGCGGCCAGGTCCTTGAGGACCTTCTCCACGCCTTCCTTGTTCAATGCGTCCTTGTCGCGGGTCTGCGAGGCGGCCAGCACGTACAGGTTGTCGAAGCGCTTGTCCTTGATCAGCGCCTGCTTCAGCGTGGCTTCGCCGTGCACGACGTTGACGAAGTCATATACCACGCGACGCTCGCAGCCCATGATCAGGTCAAGGTTGCGCAGGCCGACGTCGAAGTCGATGACGGCGACCTTCTTGCCGCGGCGGGCGAGGCCACAGGCGATGCTGGCGCTTGAGGTGGTCTTGCCGACGCCGCCCTTGCCGGAGGTGACTACGATGATTTCAGCCAAAGGATCTCTCCTGAATGTCGTTGTGAGCTGCGTCAATCCAGCGCAGCAATCATGATCTGGTCCTGTTCCAGCCATACCTGCACGGCCTTGCCGCGCAGGTTGTCCGGAATATCGTCCAGTACCTTATACCGTCCTGCAATCGCGACCAGTTCAGCGTGGAAGTCGCGACAGAAAATGCGTGCGCTGGTGTTGCCCTGGGCACCGGCCAATGCGCGGCCACGCAGCGTACCGTAGATATGGATGCTGCCGTCGGCGATGACCTCGGCACCGGCACCCACCGTTGAGAGTACGGTCAGGTCGCAGTTCTCGGCGTAGAGCTGTTGTCCCGAGCGCACCGTGGTCAACTGCATCCGGCCCGGCTGCGGTGCGGCGTCGGCGCTGGGCGACGCGGCCGGGGGTGTCGCCGCGGCAGTGGTGCGCTTGCTCTGCTTGGGAGCGGCGGCGGCTGGCGCGGGTGCCGGTTCGGCTTCCAGCGGTTCGTATTGGGCGCGGAACTTGGCCAGTACCGGCAGGCCCAACTGCTGGGACAGGGTTTCTGTCTCGCTGGTGCCGTAGGCCAGCGCCACCGGCAGTACGCCCGCTTCGCGCAGGCCGTTGACCAGCTGCTGCGCGGTGGCCAGGTCCGGGAGTTGGCTCAAGCCGCCGAAATCCAGGATCACCGCCGCGCGGCCGAATAATTTGGGTGCACGTGCCACGCGCTCGCGCATTTCCTGGGCCAGGCGCTCCACGTCGAGGGTGCGGATGCGCAGGTTGGCAATGCCCACCTGCCCGATTTTCAGTTCACCAGCCTGTTCGTAATCCAAATTCACTGCCATCTCAGGTTCCGGTCGGCCGCTGTTGCAGCAGCCGGCGTGTGTTGCCTACCCAGGGAAGGTCGGGCAGGTTGTCGCCATAGGTTTCTTTTACCCACTCGTAGCTGCACAGATCCTTGAGCAGCATGCTGGCCCGCACATCCACCGAGGGCATGGTGTTCTGGCCGACTTCGCGGAAACCGAAGCTGCCATGGAACAGCAATGCGGCGTCGGCGCCGTGGTCGAGGAATACCTCGCAGGCCATCTGCGGGTAGCGCAGCTCGGCGTAGCTCTGGGCATCGGCATAGAACGCACGGCCGACACCGCCGCCGCGGCGGCGGCTGGCCACCACGATGCGGTCGATATAGAAGAAGCTGGGGTAGCGCTGCTGGAACCAGGCGAAATTGCAGCTGTCATGGGCACTGTTGCTGCCGTAGCCGACCAGGAACCCCGCCATGTTGCCGTCGCGTTCGGCAACCCGGAAGTATTCGGCGGTTTCGTAGAAACGGCGGAGCTTGGCTGCATCCAGCGGGAGAATCGCAAGACCAGCATTGTTGTTCAGTGCCAGGACGGAATCGAGCTCGTGCTCGCGCACGTCGCGGATAACAATCGACATTGTGACTCCGTGGGGTATCGCGGTCGGCCCAGAGGGCTGTGGCGCGATTATCGCATGGGTGGCACGAGCCGGGCGAGCCACGCGCCACGGTTGCCATGCATGACTTCCGAGGGAGGGCGCCGGGGCGGCCGGGTCCTTACCATGCACGGATGTTGGGATACCTCAGCCATACCCGCGTCCTCCGCCTGGCCGGCCTGTTTACCTGGGCCCTGGTCAGCCTGCCCCTAGTCTACACCCAGTACGCACCGGAGGAGGGCGTGCTGCAACCGGCCGCCGGCGAGGCGGTCTGGCTGTTCGTGGCCTACCTGACGTTCGGTGGCTGCTACTTCTGGCTGACCCGCGGGCTCAATGCCGCCGGCCACACCAGCTGGTACGACCGCCTGGCACTGCTGCTGCTGACGGTGTCTGCGCTGGTGGTCAGCTACCTGTCCGCCACTGGCCTGGGCAGCATCCTGATGATGGTCGCGGCCGGGGTGATCCCGTGGTTGCTGAGTCGCTGGGTGGGTGTTGTCTGGCTGGTCCTGAGCCAGCTGGCGGTACTGCCGGTCTACAACCTGATCCTGGGCCTGCCGCTGTTCGAGGCCTTGCTGCAGTCGCTGTTGTACGGCGGTTTCTCTATGTTCATCTTTGTCACGAGCCTGGTGGCAAGGCAGCAGACCCAGGCGCGGGAGGAGCAGCGGCGCTTGAATGCCGAACTGCGCGCTACCCGCTTGTTGCTGGCCGAGAGCGCCCGGGTCAATGAGCGCACGCGTATTTCCCGTGAATTGCACGACCTGCTCGGCCATCACCTGACCGCGTTGAGCCTGAACCTGGAAGTGGCCGGGCACATCACCGAGGGCCAGGCGCAGGAGCATGTGCGGCAGGCACATACCTTGGCCAAGCTGCTGTTGACCGACGTGCGCGAGGCGGTCAGCCAGCTGCGCGAGAGCGGCGCGATCGACCTTGCGGCGGCGCTGCGGCCCTTGACCGAGCGGGTGCCATCGCTGGATATCCACCTGCAGATCGAGGATCCGTTCAGTGTCGAGGATCCCGAGCGCGCCCATGTACTGCTGCGCTGCACGCAGGAGATCATCACCAATGCGGTACGCCATGCCGGTGCCCGCAATCTATGGATCAAGGTGGAGCGGGACGCGGCCCAGGTGGTCATCAGTGCGCATGATGACGGCATCGGTGGCGATTTCGAGGAAATAATGCCAGGCAATGGCTTGCGCGGCATGCGCGAGCGGCTGGCGCAGTATGGGGGCGTGCTGGATGTGTCGGCGCGAAGCGGTGAGGGTTTCCGTCTTCGCGCCAGCCTGCCGCTGGTTACCAATATGATGTTGGCCTCAGGGCCGCAAGGAGTGCATTGATGATCCGTGTCTGTCTGGTCGACGACCAAACCCTGGTGCGGCAGGGCATCCGTTCGTTGCTGGCGCTGGACGACGGCATCGAGGTGGTCGCCGAGGCCACCGACGGGCGCCAGGCGGTGGAGATGATTCCGCAGGTGCAGCCCGATGTGGTGCTGATGGACATGCGCATGCCGGTGATGTCGGGGCTGGAGGCGCTGCAGACGCTGAGCCGGGCCGGTACGTTGCCACCATCGATCATCCTGACCACCTTCGATGATGACCAGCTGGTGCTGGCCGGGCTCAAGGCCGGTGCCAAGGGCTATCTGCTGAAGGATGTGACCCTGGAGCAGCTGGTCGGCGCCATCCGTACCGTGGCCAATGGCGGCTCGCTGGTGCAACCGGCGGTGACCCAGCGCCTGCTGTCGGGGCTGGAGCACATGCGCAATGAGTTCGTCAGCCTGGACCGGCCGGATCCGCTGACCGATCGCGAGACCGAGATCCTGCGGCTGATGGCCAGCGGTTTTTCCAACAAGGAGATCGCCAACTCATTGGGTGTGGCCGAGGGCACGATCAAGAACCACGTGTCCAATATTCTTTCCAAGTTGGGCGTCCGCGACCGTACCCGTGCCGTACTCAAGGCCTTTGAACTGCAGCTGGTGTGAGCCACAGGCCGCACGGTGGCTGTCCGGCCCGCATGAATGCGCCACCGGGGTTCGCCGCGGGGCGGGCAGGCGGTGATCGGGGAAAAGTTGCCTGCAGTACTGGTGCTGGACACCTCGGACGGTGGAAAATAGCGCGGCTAAGGCGAAATACAGCCCCAGCTATCGGGTGAAGGCGCGTAGGGTTGGTGGTTGATACGCTACCCTGCGGCCTATCGATGAGATAGCGCATTCTGGTAATGGAAACCGGCATGCCAAATGTGGTGAACAACCTGCGAAAAGCCTGATAGGATGGGGGCTTCGCTTCAATCAACCCGGCCGTGGGATCGGCCCCGGAGACTCCTGAATGACCCGTATTATCGAGTTCCTGATCGCTTTGGGGATCGTAGCTGGCCTGTTTGTCCTCATTGGCGTGTGTCTGCCGGGCGAACGCCACATTACCGAAAGCATCGAAACCAATCGCAAGATGACGATCGTGTATGACACGGTCAACAGCCTGCGCCGCTTCAAGGATTGGAATCCGCTGGTGCTGCGCGACAAGGCCGTGGAGCTGAAGTTCAGCGGTCCGGACGCCGGCAAGGGCGCACGCATGGACTATTCCTCCAAGGACCTGGGCCAGGGCAGCTGGCAGATCACCGATAGCGAGAAGAACAAGCGCGTCGTGATTGCCATTGAAGACCCGACCCGCGGTACCGACAAGGTGACCTCGTTCACCCTGGAGCCGACCGGCAAGAACGACCGCAACGTCAAGATCACCCAGGACTACAGCGTCAAGTACGGCTTCGACCTGTTCGGTCGCTACGCCGGCCTGTACGTCAGCCGCCACATCGGTGACGACCTGAAGCTGGGCCTGTCGCGCATGGCCAACATGCTGGCCTCGGTGCCGAACGTTGACTACGCCGCTGCCGAAGCCCCGCTGACCGATCTGAAGGTTGTCCAGGTGCCGGCCGAGAACCTGCTGGTGGTCAACGCCGGCAACATCGACCGCAACAACGACGCCATCCAGAAGTCGATCGACGACAACATGGAGTGGATCAAGCGTGCGATGGATGCCAATGGCCTGGTTGCAGCGGGTCCGGTGCGCATCGTCACCACCGATTTCGGTGCTGAGAAGTACGCCTTCGACGTGGCTCTGCCGGTTCGCAAGGGCAGCGCTGCTGCACCGGCTGCCGACAAGGCCGCTGACAAGAAGGACGGCGAAGCTGCTGCCCCGGCCGTCGCTGCCACCCCGGCTGCTGCCGGTGATGCTGCCGAGCTGAGCGTCAAGATCCCCGCGGGCAACCCGGTGACCTACCTGCACGCACCGGCCCACCGTTCGGCATTTGCTTCCTACACCGGCCACATGGCTGGCCTGGATCTGGCCCGTAACGGCCTGCGTGCCTGGGCTACCACCACCGGCAACGAAGTTGTTGATCGTCCGTATGAGTCGTGGAAGGGTGGTGTGGCCAAGGCCTTCACCGTCGATGGTTCCTACGACCTCTACTGGGCGGTCAAGTAATCATCGGGTTGTTGTCGATGATCTGATCGAGAAAACGCGCCGCTTCCAGCGGCGCGTTTTTTTTGTGCAAAGCGTTTGCAGGATTGATGGGAGAGCGAGATGTTGGGAGTGGAACGGCGTGCGCGTAAGCCCTCGTTTCTTGCGTTCTGTGGTGGCTTGTTGGCGGCGGCGGCGATTGGTTTGTCGGCCTACGCCTCACATGGCGTGAGCGAGCCGCTGGCACAGTCACATCTGAATACTGCGTCCTTGTATGCATTCGGCCACGGGGTGGTGCTGGTGGGCCTGGGTGCTTCTTCGGTGAACCAGTTGGGCCGGGGGGCCCTGTATGTATTGCTGCTGGGGACGTTGTTGTTCTCCGGCAGCCTGGTGGGCAATGTGCTGATGCATTGGCCCACCCGGTTGGCGCCAGCCGGTGGCATTACCTTGATGGGCGGCTGGCTGCTGCTCGCACTCAGTGCCTTGCGTCGCTGAGCCATGCCCCGCTACCGGCGCGGTTTTGATATCGATGAGGCGCAGGCGCACCTGCAGCGGGTGGACAAGCGTCTGGCCAGCTGGGTGCGCCGCGTTGGACCGTTGCCGGCGCCGCAAGGCTGGGCGCGTTCGTTCGACCCGGTAGATGCGTTGGCGCGGGCTATCCTGTTCCAGCAACTCAGTGGCAAGGCTGCCTCGACGATAGTTGGACGGGTGGAAGCGGCGATTGGCAGCAAACGACTGCACGCTGCAAGTCTTGAACTGATTGATGACCCGGGGTTGCGTGCATGTGGTGTATCCGGCAACAAGGCCTTGGCGCTGCGTGACCTGGCCCGGCGCGAGCGCGCGGGCGAACTGCCGAGCTTGCGGCAGATGTCGGTGATGGATCACCAGTCCATCGTCGACGCCTTGGTGGCAGTACGTGGCATCGGCCGCTGGACAGTGGAGATGATGCTGATGTTCCGGCTCGGCCGGCCTGACATTCTGCCGGTCGATGACCTCGGCATCCGCAAGGGCGCGCAGCGTGTGGACGGTAGCGAGACCATGCTGACGCCCAAGGCCTTGGCCGAGCGCGGCGAGCGCTGGGGCCCGTACCGCACCTGGGCCAGCCTGTACCTGTGGCGTATCGCCGACTTCAGCGCCGATCCGAAGCAGAAGACCAATCGTTCGCAGGATTGAGCAGCACGGCAGTGCGCGTGGCTGCTTTTTGCAGGAGCGGCGTAAGCCGCGAAGCCAGTAGAGCGTCAGCACCGAGTTTCTGCCTACCAGGTCGCATCCGCCTCAGCGTCGAGCCGGGTGCTCATCTTGGTTGCGATTTTGCCCGGCAGCCCGGTTGCGTCAGCGTCGCGGCTTACGCCGCTCCTACAAGTCCGAAGCGCTGCGATAGCACCAGTGCCAGGGTTCGTAGACGATGCCGTGCGGGTTGTCGCGCGGGTAGCTCATGTGGAAACCGAAGCGCGCGGCGTGCTGCTGCAACCAGGCGAAGCCTGCGGTGTGTTCGAAGGATTCCTCGGCCGGCGGTTCGCCAGGCGCGCCGATATCCAGCGCGTTGCCACCGTGGTGTTCGCTGTAGCCAGGCGCGGCATTGACGGTGAGGATCTCGTCTACGCTCAGGCCGCGTGCCAGCTTGCGCTCGAAGATGCCGAGCTGATAGTCGTGACTGCGATAGCCGGAGATTGCGTCCAGCGCCAAGCCATCAACGGCAGCGGCGTGCTGCATACGCTGCCAGCCGCGCGCAGCAGCACCGGTCAGCCACAGTGGACGACGGTAACGATCGAAGCCCGCCAGGCGCAGATGCGCCGGTTCGGCGACCAGCGGTAAGCCGGTCTGCGCCGCATAGGCATCGGCATCCAGGTTCAGTTGCTGCAGGTGCAGATGCAGCTGATGTAGCGGCAGGCTGCCGCTCGGCGGTGGAATGCGGGAGGACTGCGTGCGCAGGGCTTGCAGTGCGGTCAACGCAAAGTCGATGCCGGGTTCGTCCGCCAACCTAGTCACCAGGGGCATCAGTCCACCGCGCAGCTGCGCAGCCAAATAGCGCCCATCGCGCTTGCGGCGCAGTACATGTGTTGCCCGGGACAGCACCCGGGCGTCGTCGCTGCTGCGCGCGCGCAACAGGCCGCCGGGCCATATCTCGATGTCCGGTGTGTTGATCAGGATGTGGGGAGCATTGCGCATGCGCGCAGCTTAGGCCCGTGCGCCGTCGGCGGCCAGTCGCTTGAGTTCATCCAGCAACGCGCGCGGCTGCTCGGGGCTTACCAGCACGCAGTTGCCATCGCGCAACGGGATCACCAGTACGCGGCTGTCGTCGGTGATCAGGCAGAAGCCCTTGCCGCCATCCTTCATGTGGAAGTGCCCGGCGCGAAAACCGGGAAACTGGAAGCCGTTGGATTTCATGCCCGGTTTGAAGTCCGGGTTTTCGGCGAAGTTGACGATGCGTGCGCGGTCCAGGCGCATCGAACTCAGCGGTACGCGCCGGGTGTACAGGGTGCTGGCAATGGTCAGTTGCTGGGCATCCAGGCGCAGCTCGCGGCGACGGTAGGCCAGCGTCAATGCGGCCCCAACCAAGGGCAGCACCAGCCAGCCGCCCCAGGAGTTGAACGACGTGGTGAACGGCAGCTTGCCGGCGAACAGGCGGATCAAGGGATCGATGCTCATCACCAGCAACATCGGCCCCCATAACCAGAACAGCAGCGAGCTGGTGGGCTTGGCCACCCTCAAGGCTGCATCGAACACTGCGGCACGGGGCGCGGTGGTGCTCATGGCTGCGCCTTCAGCCAGTGCGCGATGTCGTTGATCATCGTGGCATCGACATGCCCCGGTCGCGCGTATTCCTCCAGCGAGCTCTTGCCTTCACCGGCGATGCCCAGGTGATTGAGGGCGGGGTAGTGATGGAAGCGGTAGCGATCGCCGGCCAGTCCCTGCTTCCAGCGTTGCCAATCGGCATCCACCACCTGGAAGTCGCGCCCGCCCTGCAGCAGCAATGCCGGCAGTTGGCTGTCGCGCACATCGGCGATCGGGTCGACCTGCTCCAGCTGCTGCCAGAAACGGCCGGGGGTATCCATCAGGCGTGCATCCGGGTTGCTGCGTACCGCCGCGATGGCCGCATCCAGTGCCTGCAGGTGGGCCTGTTCTTCGGTGCTGATGTTGCCATCCAGGCCGACCATGTAGCGGTTCTGTTCGGCCAGCAGGTCCAGCAGGGGCCGCGCGGGCGCCGCAAACAATACCAATCCTGCGAGCTTCCCCTTGCTGGCCTTGGCAATGCGTCCGGCCAGCAGGCCGCCCTGGCTGTGACCGAGCAGATAGATATGGCGTGGATCAATGCTGGCAGTGCTGGCCAAGGCGGTGACCGCGGCGACGGCATCGTCGGTGGTTTCATCGTCGATGCTGAAGCTGCCCTGGAAATCCTGCGGCCTTGCGTGGGTGCGCTTGTCATAGCGCAGCACGGCGATGCCCTGCGCGGCGAGTCCGCGGGCGATGTCCAGGAATGGGCGATTGGGGCCGCTGCTCTCGTCCCGGTCCTGCGGACCGGAGCCATGCACCAGCACCACGGCCGGGAACGGGCCTTTGCCCTTGGGCAGGGCAAGGGTGCCGGGCAGGCCTGCCTTGCCGGGTGCGCTGCCAGGTACGGTGAACGGCTGCTCGTTGAAGTTTGCATCGCTGGCGGGTGCGGCTGCCGGCGCGGCGGCGGCTGGCTGCAGCAGGAAGCCGGCAATCTTGTCGTTCTGGTCCAGGGCCACGCGCGCCTGCAGCTGCCCGTTGGCATAGTTCAAGGGAATGACGACGATGCGATGGCCATCGGCTTCGCTGGTATGGGCCTGGCCGCGCTGGCCTGCCGCGCCCATCTGCGCGGGCAGTGATTCCCATACCGCCTTGAGCTTGTCCGCGGGGACCGCGGCCTTCATCTGCGTGGAAAAACTGGCCTCCGCTTCGCTGTAGTGACCCGCGTCAAGCTGATCGAGCAGGCGCGTGGCCAGCGCTGCGGGTGTTTCCGCCGCCATGCCGGGCGCGGTGATGAGCAGTAGGGCGGTAGCGATCCCGGCGAGCCGCGCCTTCATCACTGTTCCTTCTTGAAGATGAGCATGGCCGGTGACAGCTGGCCGTAGTGCACCATGTTGACCAGTTCCCAGCCGAGGTTGCCTTGTTTGGTCAGCTCCGCCTGGATCTTCTCGGCGGTAGGGCCACCCTTGAGCATCGAGGCAGACAGTTCGATGGTGAGGTATTGCCAACGCTTGCTCATTGTTCTTCCTTGTCATCAGCTTTGGATTTGGGAAGACGCCCGGCCTTGCGCAGGGCATCGCGGATCACATACTCGATCTGCGCGTTGAGGCTGCGCAGTTCGTCATCGGCCCAGCGCTGGGCAGCCGCCAGAACTTCAGCGTTGATGCGCAGCGGATAGGCCTTCTTCTCGCTCACCGGCGGGGTGCTCCGTTGTTGCCGCGACGCAGGTGCAGCACCAGCGAAATGCCCAATGCATTGACCGCGACCACCAGCGCGATGATCACGCCGTAGGCGATGTTGCGGTTGTCGCCGGCCAGATAGACGCCGGTGGCGGCCACGAACATGCACAGCGCGATCAAGGCCCAGCGCAGCCCCATGCCGCGTGCGTGCGCGGTGCCCGGGCGCCCGCTCCACACCGCGAAGCAAAGAGCGGGGATGCCGGTGGCAGCGATGATCAGGGGGGCATAGACATTCACTACGGTTACCTCGTTACGTTGTTCAGTACAGCGAGCCAGCGTTGACGATGGGCTGGGTGCCGCGGTCCGAGCACAGCACGGTCAACAGGTTGCTGACCATGTGCGCCTTGCGCTCCTCGTCGAGGGTGACGACGGCGTTCTTCTGCAGTTCCAGCAGTGCCATCTCGACCATGCCGACGGCACCGGCGACGATCTGCGTGCGTGCGGCAATCACCGCGCTGGCCTGCTGGCGCTGCAGCATGGCCTGGGCGATCTCCGGGGCGTAGGCGAGGTGGCTGATGCGCGCATCGAGCACCTGCACGCCGGCATCGGCCAGGCGCTCGGCCAGTTCGTCCTTCAGGTGCTGGGAGATCTCGGTGGCGTGGCTGCGCAGGGCCAGCTGGCCTTCGGTGTGCTGGTCATAGGGATAGCTGGTCGCCATCGCGCGCAGCGCCGACTCGGACTGGATGTGCACGAAGCTCTCGTAGTCGTCGACGTTGTAGACCGCTTCGGACGCGTCGGCCACCTGCCAGACGATGACTGCGGCGATCTCGATCGGCGAGCCGTCCAGCTCGTTGACCTTGAGCTTGCCGCTTTCGAAGTTGCGCACGCGCTGGCTGACCTTGCGCTTGGTGTAGAAGGGGTTGTTCCAGCGCAGGCCGTTGTCCTTGACCGTGCCGACGTACTTGCCGAACAGACTGATCACCGCCGCCTGGTTGGGCTGGACCATGTACAGGCCGGCGCTGAGGAAGATGCCCACGGTGATCAGCACGATGCCGGCAAGCACCAGCAATCCGCCGCCGCCGATGCCGTTGTTGGTGACGAACACCGCGCCGATGATGGACGCTGCGCCAGCCAGCATCAGCACGATGGTGCCGAGCAGGGTGGAGATGCCGGGGAGGGAACCGAGGGACTTCTCTTTCATGGCACATCTTCCGTGGTGGTTGGGTTGAAAGATATCAAATTGATATCAACATGCAAGCGATTCTGGCGCAGCCTTCCGCCGGGCCGGGAACCCGTAGCCCGGGTAAGCGCCAGCGCACCCGGGGAGTAGGCTGGCCCGCGATCGCCACGGTCTTTCCGCGCTTTCCCCCGGGTGCGCTGGCGCTTACCCGGGCTACGATGTCCCCTCGCTGGGCGGCGTTGCCTAGAATAGGCACCCTCTTTAGCGTCTCCCGGACCTGTCTGATGATCACCCTCGGTACCCCGCTGTCCCCCTCTGCCACCCGCGTGCTGCTGCTTGGTTCGGGCGAACTGGGCAAGGAGGTTGCGATTGAGCTGCAGCGCTTCGGGGTGGAAGTGATTGCTGCCGATCGTTATGCCAATGCCCCGGCCATGCAGGTGGCGCACCGCAGCCACGTGTTGGACATGCTCGACCCGGCCGCGCTGAAGGCGCTGATCGCGCAGGAGCAACCGCATCTGGTGGTGCCGGAGATCGAGGCCATCCACACCGAAACCCTGGTGCAGCTGGAAGCCGAGCAGGGCCTGCGGGTGATCCCAACCGCGCGCGCGGCGCGCCTGACCATGGACCGCGAAGGCATTCGTCGCCTGGCCGCCGAGACCCTGGGGCTGCCGACCTCGCCGTATCGCTTTGTCGATACCGAAGCCGAATACCACGAAGCCGTCGCCGCCATCGGCCTGCCCTGCGTGGTCAAGCCGGTGATGTCGTCCTCCGGCAAGGGCCAGAGCACGCTGCGCAGCGACGCCGACATCGGCCCGGCCTGGGAGTACGCACAGACCGGCGGCCGCGCTGGTGCTGGCCGTTGCATCGTCGAAGGCTTCATCGATTTTGATTACGAGATCACCCTGTTGACCGTGCGCCATGCCGGTGGCACCGCGTTCTGCGACCCGGTCGGCCACCTGCAGAAGGACGGTGACTACCGTGAAAGCTGGCAGCCGCAGGTGATGTCGGCCAAGGCGCTGGAAGGCGCGCAGCAGATTGCCCGCGCCATCACCGATGACCTCGGCGGCTGGGGACTGTTCGGTGTGGAGTTGTTCGTGAAGGGCGACGCGGTGTGGTTCAGCGAAGTTTCGCCGCGTCCGCATGACACCGGCCTGGTCACCCTGGTATCGCAGGAGCTGAGCGAGTTCGCCCTGCACGCACGCGCCATCCTTGGCCTGCCGATCCCGAACATTCGCCACAACGGCGCTTCGGCATCGTGTGCGATGCTGGCGCAGGGCCATGGCGTGCCGTTCTTCAGCAACGTCGCTGAAGCATTGATCCATCCGGACTCGGCGCTGCGCCTGTTCGGCAAGCCGATGGTGCAGGGCCAGCGTCGCGTTGGCGTGACCCTGGCACGTGCCGCCGATGTGGAGCAGGCGCGTGCGATTGCACGCGATGCGGCAGCGGCAATCGGGATTGAGTTGCGCTGAGCGCTCAGCCCCCTCCCTTTACCGAAGGCAAGGGGAGGGTTGGGGAGGGGTAAAGCTTTGCTGCCCTGATGCAGCTCCCGCACCAGCCGTCGCCCGCGCGCTTGTGGGAGCGGCGTAAGCCGCGAAGCTGGCAATGCTGCAGCAGCGGGATGCATCGTCATCTGTTGATGTACGCGCTTCGTGGCTTACGCCGCTCCTACAATGGCAGGCGAGCATCATCAGTCGCGAAGCTGACATTGCTGAGTGTCATGGTCCTTGCGATCTGGTGGTGCAGCTGCTTCGCGGCTTACGCCGCTCCCACAAAAACCAGAAGCCAAAAAAAACGCCGGCCAAGCCGGCGTTTTTTTACTTCACATCCACCCAGACAAGGTGGTGATCGCTGCCATCGGCGATCTTCGCCTCCGGGCTGTCATTGGCGGGCCAGAACACGCCGCTGCCGATATAGCTCAGGCCGGTGGAAGGCAACACGTAGTCCAGGCGCATCGTGCCCGAGCGCGGGCCGAAATCGCCGGTTGCATGTTGCGGCGCGCCGCGGCGGACGATGCCTTTCTCTGCGTAGGCCAGGCTGGTCTGTTCGGCGCCGACGCTGGTCGGGGTCGGGTAGCGCAACACGCGCGGGTGCTCGAGCAATTCGAGGATGGCGTCGTGACGGCCATCACCGTCGGCCGGATCGTTGTTCAGATCGCCGACGATGACGAAGCGCGCGTCGGCGGCCAAGCCACCACAGCTGCCCTTGTCATCGCACAGCCACGGCTTGTCGCCGCCATCGAGGTATTCCTTCCACAGCCGCAGTTCGTCGTGGTTGCGGGCGGCGTTGCGCTTCTCCTTGCCATCAAACACCGGCGGGGTGGGGTGGGAAGCCAATACGTGGATGGTGCCCAGCGGGGTGCTCACCGGCACATCCCAGTGCGATTTGGAGGACAGTCGCAGCTGTGACCACACCGCATCCGGCCAGAACGACTTGCCGGTGCTGGGGTCGGTCGGGCGCAATGCGCCGGGCATCGTGCTCCACTTCAGCAGCTGGAAGCTACGTACCGCCGCCTCATCGATCGGATACCTGGACAACACCAGCATGCCGTACTGGCCGGGGTGCAGGCCGTAGCCCCAGGCGTCGTTGCCGCGTTCGCGGCCCTTGCCGCCGACGCTGCCGTTGTTGTCCAGGTCCAGGCCGCTGGGTACGCCGGTATTGACCGGGGCCAGGTAACGATACGGGTACTTCAGGGCTGCGCCGCCGCCCGCCTGGGCGACTTCGAGATAGCGTTGCTGGAACAGGTCGGCGGCGCGGTGCGCGTCGTCGAAATCGAATTCGTTGAGCAGGACCAGATCCGGCCGCGTCTGCTGCAGCACGGCAGCAATCTTGCGCGCGTGCGCACTGTCGCCCTGCAGTTCACGGATCAGGCCGCCTTCTTCATCGGAATACAGCGAGGTGTTGTAGGTCGCCAGCCGCAACTGGGCGGGCGCGCCGGTGTCGGCGCTACCGCTGGGTGAGGTGGAACAGGCTGCCAACAGCAGGGTCATCGGGGCGAGTAGGGTTGAGATGCGCATCTGCCGATTTTCTCACGTCGCCATGACGATAGGGCGAAATGACGGCATCGCAAAAACGCGAACGCCCCGCAAGCGGGGCGTCCACGGACAGTGCGGCAACGTTGCTTAGAACGTGCAGCCCATCGCGCCGAAGCTGGTCTTGGCCTGTTCCAGCGCGGTCTTGCACTGGTTGGCCAGCTCGGTCTTGTCGGTCACGCCAGCCCAGGCGCTACGCGACTGCTCGATGCCCTGCTTCATCATGTCGCGCTGGGCTTCGGGAACCTTGTCGCTGATGCATGCGTAGACCTTTTCCAGGTACTGGTCGCATTCCGGAACGCCGGTGCCGGCCTTGACGGTGTCGGTGGATGGTGCCGGGGTGACTACGGCCGCCGGTGCTGCCGGAGCGGCCGCCGGGGTGGCTGCCGGTGCGTCGGTGGCCGGGGTTTCGGCCTTCTTGCAGCCGGCGAGGGCCAGGGTGCCAATGGCAGCCAGAATCAGTAGTTGGGTCTTCACGCATTACTCCTGTTGAATGGATACTTCCTTGCGCCATCACGGTGCGCGATGACATTCCTATTCTGCATAAATCCCGGTTAAATATGTATCAAGGCCGCTTGAAATTGAGCTGCGTCTCAATCAGGGCAGGGTACTGCCAGGGTCCTGTTCGCCCTGCACCCAACGCTTGCCGTCGAAATACTCCAGCGGATGGAAGCGGCGCTTGTAGTCCATCTTGCGGTGGCCGTCGATCCAATAGCCCAGGTACAAATGCGGCAAGCCGTTGCGCTGCGCCCAGGCGATCTGCTGGAGGATGCCGAAGGTGCCGAGGCTGCGTTTTTCCTGCTCGGGGTCAAAGAATGTATAGACCGCCGACAAACCCAGGTCGGTGACGTCGGTGACCGCGACGGCCAGCAGTTGCCCGCGCTTGCCGGCCACGCCCGGGGTGCGGATCTCCATGAAACGGCCATGTGACCAGCTGCCGATCAGGAACTGGTCGAACTCATGCGGGCCGTGTTCGTCCATGCCGCCCTTGGCATGGCGATGGGTCAGGTAGCGTTGATAGAGCGCGAACTGCTCGTCCGTCCGTTCGGCCGGCAGGATCCGGCACTGCAGGTCGGCGTTATGTGCCAGGCAGCGGCGCTGGCTGCGATCCGGGTTGAAACGGTCGACCGGAATGCGCACCGGTACGCAGGCACGACAGCTTTCGCAGTGGGGCCGGTAGACCAGATCGCCGGAGCGGCGGAAACCCCAGGTCAATGCCATCGGGTAGAGCGCGCCCAGGCGCTCGTCCTGCGGATCCAGCACAAGATCGCGGGCCTGCCGTTCCGGCCAGTAGCCACAGGGGTGCTCGCCGGTCTGGAACAGGCGCAGTTCGTCGTTGTTTTCACCGTGGGCTGCCATGTGCACAGCATAGCCGTGGCGCGTCGCAAAACCTGCGCCTGTCTGCGCGATGAATATCGCCGGCCCGCCGGTCAACCGCTGCGGTGGCCCGCGCGTTGACCGTAGCGAGGACGCAATGCCGCGTCCGCTGTCTCACCACGGAGTCACACCATGACCAAGACCCACCGCAAACCCTTCCTCCTGCTGGCGATGCTGCTGGCCACCTCGGCAACCGGCTTGGTGTTCGCGGCTGCGCCGACCGGCCCAAACCCGGCGCCACCGCGTCTGGATACCAACAATGATGGCGTGGTCGATCGTCAGGAAGCGGCGGCGCGTCCGCATCTGGCGCAGCGTTTCGACGAGCTGGACAAGAACAAGGATGGCAAGCTGTCGCGCGAGGAAATGGCGCAGATGCGCCATGACGGCCGTCACGGCGGTGATCGCCATGGCGGCCATCGCGGCCACCGCGATGGCGGCTTCATGCGTGGCATGGATACCGATAACGATGGCCGCATCAGCGCTGCCGAGTACCAGGCCAACTTCACCCGTCTGGACGTCAACAAGGACGGCTATATCGACCAGGCCGATCGCCAGGCCCGTGCCGAACAGCGCCGTGCCGAGTGGTTTGCCAAGGCCGATACCAACAAGGATGGCAAGTTGAGCCCGGCCGAACTGGAGGCCGCGCGCAAGGACGGCCACCGCGAGCACCGTGGCCCGCGCGGCCCGATGCCGCCGCAGGCTCCCGCTGCGAAGTAAGTGCTACAAAGGCGCCGATCGACAACACACCCGCTGGCAGCAGCGGGTGTGTTTTTTCGTTTGCTCAAGTGCGCAACAGGGAGAAAGCCACTGCGGCAACGACCAGCAACGAGGAACTGATGACCGCGCCACGCCCGAACAGGCTGCGATACACCCAACTGGGACCGGCGCGGCCATGCTGCGCTGCGTCGCGTGCCAGCATCAAGGCCATGGTGCGGGGCAGGGTGACCAGGTACTGGTAGTTCAGCGCAATCATGCCAACTGCCAGCAGGAGCAGCCCGGCAGTGGTGCCCAGCCGAAGCACGATGCCACTCAGCGCGCTGATGCAGAACAACAGAGCAGTGAGGGTATGCAGGCGCATGAAGCGCAGTACCTGGCTACGTTCTGTTTGGGTATGTGCGAAATGCAGCAGATAGAGGCTGGAGAAGAGCGCAGCCAAGGTGCCGAACACCATGGCACCCAGCACTACCCACATGTCGAAGGGATTGGGGAATACGGTGTTCAGGGTTGCGCCCAGCCCTCCCGCCGCGGCACCGCCGAATACGGTATTGGTGCCCAGTCCGCCAAGGCCGACTTTGCCGGCGCTACTGCCTGCCACGCCAAGCGAAGTTGAGAGAATGACCGCACTGGCGGTGCCCGGTGCGGCCAGCATCAAGGTGGAACTGACCAATGCCGCGAATGCGGTACCTGGCGCGGTATTGCGGGCAAACTCACCGAAGCGTCTGAGCATTTCCTCGCGCACGCTGGCGCGCGCGCGCGACAGGCGCTTGCGCACAGCTGCGTCGCTCAGGCCCAGCAGCATGGCCACCTGTTGCGAACTCTGCCCTTCGCGGTAGTACAGCAGCAGGGTTTCGCGGCTGTCCTCGGGCAGGGCCGAGATGATTTCCTCGGCGACCAGTTCTTCCTCCACCCGCGCCATCGCGTCGACACCGTTGGGCGAGGGATCGGCGGCCATGCCGATGGCGATTTCCGCAGCCTCGCCGCTGAGCGGACGGTTGCGGTTGGCGCGCAGCCAGTCGCGGGCCAGGTTGCGGGTGATCTGCCGCAGCCAGGGCAGGAAGCTGGAGCTGTTGTTGAGCTGGGTGAGCTGCTGCCAGGCCTTGATGAAGGCTTCCTGGGCGATGTCCTCGCTGGCCTGCACATCGCGGGTGATGGCCAGGGCGATCGCGGTCACCGTGTTCTGGCAGGCCACCACGATGCGCCCATAGGACTGCGTGCAGCCCTGGCGGGCGGCAGGCAGCTCGTTCTGCAGCAGGATTTCCAGCGTTTCGGTGCTCATCGGACAGGCCTTTTCGACGGTACTGCCAAACAGGACGGGCACCGAAGCCCGATGTGACCGATTATTTTTCCGGTGCCGGTGCCGGTGCCGGTGCCGGTGCCGCCGGCGGGGTGTCGGGCTGGGACTGGATGCGTACGCGGAACTCGTCTTCGCTGGCTTGCGGCTGGGCAGGCCGTGCCTGTGCCGGGTTGGCGGCCGGCGTCGTGGCTGCCGGTGCCGGTGCCGTGCGATGGCGCATCATGATCACCAATGCCACGCCGGCAATCACCACCAGCAGCGCGATGCGGATGCGCCAGGCCCAGTTGCGGCCAGTGCCGGCCTCGGCCGGGGGCTCGCGGAAGGCGTACTCTGCGGTGGGATGGTCGCGGCGGGTGGTGTCGAGCAGGCGCTTGTCACGCAGGATCTCGCGCGCACGTGGCTGGTCATTGGCATGCACCACCCAGACCGAAGGCAGGTTCTCGTTGTTGACCTTGTCGGTATAGCTGAACTGGCCGCGGCGCTTGCTGTGGTACGAGCGGCCGTTGGTGACGCGCACCTCGATGCCGGCATCACGCAGGATCTCTGCCACGCCTTCGGCATTTTCGACGCGCTGGCTGCTGAAAATCTTGCGCATGGTTCAGCCCTTGCTCGCTTCGTTGTCGTCGGGGGTCACGCGGATCAGGCCTTCCTGCGCGGTGCTGGCGACCAGCACGCCATCGCGGGTATAGAACTGGCCACGCGCCAGGCCGCGCGAATCCTGCGCACTGGGGCTGTCCAGCGAGTACAGCAGCCAGTCGTCGGCGCGGAACGGGCGGTGGAACCAGATCGCATGGTCGAGCGAGGCCATCTGCACATGCGGCTGGTAGTAGCTGATGCCGTGCGGGAAGGTGGCCGTGCCGAGCAGATGGAAGTCGGAGGCATAGGCCAGCAACGCCTGGTGCAGCTCCGGTGCATCGCCGATCTTCTCGTTCAAGCGCAGCCACACCTGGTGATAGGGCGGGCGCTTGGGCGGGTTCAGTTCGTCGCGCGGATAGACGTGGCGGAATTCGAACGGACCGCCGCGCGAAAGCCAGCGCTGCACCTTCACCGGCAAGCGCTCCAGCACATCGGCCGGCAGTGGACGGCTCGGCTCGATGTCCTCGGGCTGCGGCACATCCGGCATCTTGTGCTGGTGTTCGGCGCCACGCTCGGCCTGCTGGAACGAGGCCGCGCAGAAGAAAATCACTTTGCCGTGCTGGATGGCGGTGACCCGGCGCACCGAGAAGCTGCCGCCATCACGGGTGCGGTCCACGTCATAGACGATGGGGTGGTCGATGTTGCCGGCGCGCAGGAAATAGGCATGCAGCGAATGCACGTGACGGCCGTTCTCGACCGTGGCCTGGGCGGCGGCCAGCGCCTGCCCCAGCACCTGCCCGCCGAACACGTATTTGGTGCCGATATCGCGGCTCTGGCCACGGAACAGGTTGTCCTCCAGCCGCTCCAACGACAGCAGGTCAATCAGTTCGGAGACCACGGGTTCAGGCGTGTTGGACAAGGCGGCGGCCTTCTTTTCGACAGGCCGCGATTATATAAGGCGAGGAGTGAGTTAAGAGGAGTAAGGAGTAAGAAGGGCCAGAAGTGAGTCAAGAGGAGTGAGGAGTAAGAAGGGCGAGAAGTGAGTCAAGAGGAGTAAGGAGTAAGTAAGGGCGAGAAGTGAGTCAAGAGGAGTAAGGAGTAAGTAAGGGCAACAGCCGCAGCCACAGCCACTCCACGGCCACTGCAGGCTCCAGGTTCTTGCTCTTGCCCCTGCTTTTACTCTCTGCTCACTCCTATTCACTCGTTTCTAGCTCTTGCCCCTGCTTTTACTCTCTGCCCACTCCTATTCACTCGTTTCTAGCTCTTGCCCCTGCTTTTACTCGTTGCTCACTCCTATTCACTCGTTTATAGCTCCTGCCCCTGCTTTTACTCGTTGCTCACTCCTCTCCCCTCGTTCCTAGCTCTTGCCCAGGCGAGCCGCCAGGGCCTGCAAGGCGCCCTGCGCATCCGGCGAGAACCAGGCTTCGACAAAGCGCTCCAGCTGGATGTGCTCGGCCTGCATGGCCTCGTGCAGGTCGGCGCGGGCGATGGCGCGGGTCTGCAGCATCGGCTGCGGCGGCAGCTTGAGTTGGGCCTGCAGCCAGCCGATGGCGCGTTCGACCACCTGCGCTGCGCCGTCGGCCAGTTCATCGACCAGGCCGATCTCCAGGGCGCGCTCGGCGCTGACCAACTGGCCGCCGGTCAGCAAGACGCCGGCACGGTGGTGACCGACCACGCGACGCATCAGGCGCTGGATGCCTTCCGGCGCGACCAGGCCCACCTGTACCTCGTTCAGGCCGATCACATAGGGTTTTGCCGGGTCAGCGCTGCGCGCCATCACCCGGTAATCGCAGCACAGTGCAAGCACGCAGCCGCCGGCCGGCGAGTGACCGGTCAGCGCGGCTACCACCGGGACGCGGCTTTCGGCCAATACACGCGCAGCGCCGAAGAAAGCCTGCCAGCTGTCCATCAGTTTGCGCTTGTCATCGCCATGCGAGAGCAGGTGCGGCACGTCCATGCCGCCGGTGAAGATGCGTTCGCTGCCGGAAAGCACGATGCCGTGCACGTCGTCGGTCATCGCAAGGGTGACGGCGGCAATCAGTGCGCGGCACAGTTCGGTATCCAGCGCGTTGACCGGCGGCCGCGCCAGGCGCAGTTCGCGGATGGGGCCATGGTTGATCACTTCGATGAGCGTGGTCATGCTGCGGTTTCTCGAACGGCAAGGAGTCGTGGCCTGATGATAACCAAACCATTCGTGTGCGTACTGTTGGCCCTGTGTGCGTTCGAGGCCAGCGCCGCTGCACCGGCCTGCGTGAGCCTCGAGCAGGGTTGGGTGCGGTTGACCCCGGGCGCGATGCGGATGGCGGCCGGCTTTGCGCGTATCCGCAACGGCTGTGCCAGCGAGGTGGTGGTGGTGGGCGCGGGCAGCAAGGCCTTTGGCGATGTATCGCTGCATGAAACCACGGTGGTGCAGGGCGTCAGCCGGATGCGCGAGATCGAGCGGTTGCCGATCGCCGCTGGGGCTGTTGCCGAGCTGAAGCCGGGCGGTCTGCACTTGATGCTGATGCAGCCGGAAGTGCCGCTGGCGGAGGGCGCGCAGCTGCCCTTACGGTTGAGCCTGGAAGACGGAACCAAGGTCGACGGAATGCTGCAGGTACGGCGCGACGCGCCTGCGCGTTGATCAGGCCTGGGCCTGCTTCAACCAGTCGCGCGGCGACATTCCGGTTCTGGAGGCGAACACGCGCGAGAGCGCCGAGGCATTGGCATAGCCCAGCTCATCGGCCAGCGTCTTGATCGGTCGGCCTTGCCGCAGCCGGCGCTGGGCCAGTGCGATGCGCCAATCGGTGAGGTAGTCCAGCGGCGTCTGCCCGACGATGTCGCGGAAGCTGTTGGCAAACGCGGTGCGCGACATGCCGGCTTGTTCGGCCAGGCTGGTGAGTGTCCAGCTTTCGCCGGGGCGATCGTGCATTGCCGCCAAGGCACGCGACAAGCGCTGATCCGACAGGCCGGTGATGAAGCCGGCGGGAATCCCTGCTTCCTGCGGATGATCGAGCAGCCAGCGCAGCAGTTGGATGACCACCACTTCGAACAGACGATCGGTGAGCAGGCGTTGGCCGCAGCGGACGTTGTCGGTTTCGTTGAACAGCAGCTCCAGCGTCATCGCCAGGCCGGGGATACGTGCCAGCGGCAGTGCGATCAACGAGGGCAGGCCACGTACCAGCGGATGGGCGATGCCGCCATCGAAGTCCAGGCGTGCACAGGTGAAATCGGCGCCCTCGCGTGGCGGGTTGTGGAAGCGATGGCTGAACGGTCGTGGATAGAACAGCAGGGTCGGCTCCTCGAAGTGCATCGAGGTCGGGATATCGCGGCTGCCGGGATGGCTGACCTCGAGCCGGCCACGCCGCAGCACGTGCAGGTAGGCGTGGCCTTCACCTGCATCGAAGCTGGTCAGTCCGCATAGCGGACCGGAGTGGAACAGCTGCGCCTGGAAGCGGAAATTTTCCAGGACGCCTGCCAGGCGATCCACGGGCGGGAGGCTGCTCATCTGTATCAATTGGTTTGTTTGCTGGACTGATCGTATCAAATCGTTCGGATCAGGGCGGGATACTTCTTTCACGGGCTGATGGCCCGGCAAGCATCCCAACCGATCAGGAGATCGCCATGTCACGCATCAATCTTGAAACCCAGACCGTCCCCGCCGCCAGCCAGCCGCTGCTGGCACAGATCCACCAGGCCTTCGGCGCGACGCCGAACATGTTCAAGGCAGTGTCCAATTCCCCGGCTGCACTGCAGAGCATGTGGGCTGCGTTCGGCGCACTGGGCAAGGGCAGCCTTGGCAGCAAGCTCGGCGAACAGATCGCCGTTGCCATCGCCAACCGCAACCGTTGCGAGTACTGCCTGGCCGCGCACACCGTGTTGGGGCAGAAGGCCGGCGCCAGTGCGGCTGAGATGACGTCGGCACAGTCGGGCCAGTCCGAAGACGCGCGCACTGCGGCGGCATTGCGATTCGCGCTGAAAGTGGTGGAGCAGCGTGCGCAGCTGGATGATGCCGATGTGGCGGCGTTGCGAAGCGCAGGCTTCGGTGACGAGCAGATCGTCGAGATTCTTGCCCATGTGGCGTTGAACCTGTTCACCAACTACATCAACGTGGCGCTGGATGTGCCGGTGGATTTTCCGAAGGTTGCGTTGAAGTAAGGCAGTGAATGCGGGCAGGTTGAGGCCACGCTCGCAACTGCAGATCAAGCCCCTCTCCCTCCGGGAGAGGGGTTGGGGAGAGGGTGCGAGCGAAGCCTGGCATTGCTTGCAACGCCAGCGCTGAACCGACCCTCATCCCGCCCCTTCGGGGCACCTTCTCCCGGAGGGAGAAGGGTCAGGCTAGGTCAGCTCGAAGCACCCCGCACAGCCTCCGGCAAGGGCGCACTCTTGCCGGTCTGCGTATCCATCCAGACCACCACCACATTGCCGTCCGAATACAGCTTGCTGTCGTCGTTCTGGTCAACGATGCGGTGACCAATGGTCACGCTGCTGTTGCCCAGGCGCTCAACAAACAACTCGACCACGATGTCGTTCGGCCACACGATCGGCAGGCGATAGTTGATGTTGGTATTGGCCACCACCGGCGCGATGCGATCCGTCATCGACACGCCTTCCACGCCCAGCATCCAGCGCACGCGCGCTTCTTCCAGGTAGGAGACGTACTTGGCGTTGTTGACGTGGCCCATCGAGTCCATGTCACGCCAGCGCACACTGATGGGTACGCGGGCCAGTTGCTTGTGTTCGTTGCTCATTTTGCAGCCTTCTTCTTGGCGGGGGCGGCAGCCTTCTTGGCTGCTGCTTTCTTGACCGGCTTCTCCTTGCGCGGCGGGCGCGCATCAGGCTTGTTGGCCACTGCCGCCGGTTGCTCCGGGCGCGCGCTGGTCGAGGGCAGCATCTTGGCCAGGAACTGGCCGGTGTAGGAGTCCGGATGTGCGGCCACGTCCTCCGGCGTGCCGGTGACCAGCACCGTGCCGCCGCGATGGCCGCCTTCCGGACCCAGGTCAACGATCCAGTCCGCGGTCTTGATCACGTCCAGGTTGTGCTCGATCACCACCACCGTATTGCCCTCGTCACGCAGCTTGTGCAGCACGCCGAGCAAAGCCTCGATGTCATGGAAATGCAGGCCGGTGGTGGGTTCGTCGAGGATGTACAGCGTGCGGCCGGTATCGCGGCGCGACAGTTCCTTGGACAGCTTCACGCGCTGCGCTTCACCACCGGACAGCGTGGTCGCGCTCTGGCCCAGTTTGATGTAGCTCAGGCCCACGTCCATCAGCGTTTCCAGCTTGCGTGCGATCGACGGCACCGGCTCGAACAGGCGCAGTGCATCTTCGACGGTCATTTCCAGCACGTCGTTGATGTTGAAGCCCTTGTAGAGGATCTCCAGCGTCTCGCGGTTGTAGCGCTTGCCGTGGCAAACGTCGCAAGGCACATACACGTCCGGCAGGAAGTGCATTTCCACCTTGATCAGGCCATCGCCCTGGCAGGCCTCGCAGCGGCCGCCGCGCACGTTGAAGCTGAAACGGCCCGGCGAGTAACCACGCGCACGCGCCTCCGGTACCTGTGCGTACAGCTCGCGCAGCGGCGTGAACAGACCGGTATAGGTTGCCGGGTTGGAGCGCGGGGTGCGGCCGATCGGCGACTGGTCGATGTCGACGACCTTGTCGAACAGATCCAGGCCTTCGACGCTCTTGTACTTGGCGATGGGGTGCGAAGAACCGTTGATCTCGTTGGCCGCCAGCGAGAACAAGGTGTCGTTGATCAGCGTCGACTTGCCCGAGCCGGACACGCCGGTCACGCAGGTCAACAGGCCGGACGGGATATCCAGATCCACGTTCTTCAGGTTGTTGCCGCTGGCGCCACGCAGGCGCAGCGTCATCTTCGGGTTGGGCTTGTGGCGGCGCGCCGGGATCTCGATCTGGCGTTTGCCCGACAGGTATTGGCCGGTCAGCGAACGCGGTGCATCCAGCAGGTCCTGCAGCTGGCCCTGGCCGACGATCTCGCCGCCGTGCACGCCTGCGCCCGGGCCGATGTCGACCACGTAGTCGGCCAGGCGGATCGCGTCTTCGTCATGCTCGACCACGATCACCGTATTGCCCAGGTCGCGCAGTCGGGTGAGGGTGCCGAGCAGGCGTTCGTTGTCGCGTTGGTGCAGGCCGATGGAGGGTTCGTCGAGCACGTACATCACGCCGACCAAGCCGGCGCCGATCTGCGAGGCAAGACGAATGCGCTGCGCTTCACCGCCGGACAAGGTGTCGGCCTTGCGCTCCAGGGTGAGGTAATCCAGGCCGACGTCGACCAGGAAGCCCAGTCGCTCACTGATCTCCTTGACGATCTTGGTGGCGATCTCGCCGCGCCAGCCGGGCAGGCTCAACTCGCCGAAAAAGCGTTTGGCTTCGTCGATCGGCAGCACCGCGATTTCCGGCAGCGGGCGATCAGCGACGAAGACATTGCGTGCCGCCTTGTTCAAGCGCGCGCCCTTGCACTCCGGGCACGGCCGCGAGCTGATGTACTTGGCCAGTTCCTCACGCACCGCCGGCGATTCGGTCTCGCGGTAGCGGCGTTCGAGGTTGGGGATGATGCCTTCGAAGCGGTGCTTGCGCTGGTTGCGGCCACCGGCTTCGGTGAAATAGGTGAAGGTGATCTGCTCTTCGCCGCTGCCGTAGAGCACAGCCTGCTTGACGTTGTCCGGCAGCGACTGCCAGCTGGCGTCCACATCGAACTTGTAGTGCTTGGCCAGCGAGGCGATCAGCTGGAAGTAATAGGCGTTGCGACGGTCCCAGCCGCGCACCGCACCGGCAGCCAGCGACAGTTCCGGATGCACGACCACGCGGTTCGGATCGAAGAACTCGGCCACGCCCAGGCCATCGCAGCCCGGGCAGGCGCCGACCGGCGAATTGAACGAGAACAGGCGCGGTTCCAGCTCCGGCAGTGCGTAGTCGCAGACCGGGCAGCTGTACTTGGAGGAAAACAGCTGCGGCGTGCTGTCGGCGGCATCCAGCGCCATCACCGTGGCCATGCCATCGCCAAGCTTCAGCGCGGTCTCGAAGCTCTCGGCCAGGCGCTGCTTGATGTCTTCGCGCGGGCGGAAACGGTCGATCACCGCTTCGATGGTGTGCTTCTGGCGCAGGGTCAGCGCCGGTACTTCGTCGATCTCGTAGAGCTCGCCATCAACGCGCACGCGCACGAAGCCCTGCGCACGCAGCTGGTCGAAGACCTGCGCGTGTTCGCCCTTGCGCTCGCGGATGACCGGGGCCAGCAGCATGTAGCGCTGTTCCGGATCCAGGGTCAGGACCTGGTCGACCATCTGGCTGACGGTCTGTGCCTCCAGCGGGTAGCCGTGGTCGGGGCAGCGCGGGCTGCCGACGCGGGCGTAGAGCAGGCGCAGGTAGTCGTAGATCTCGGTGATGGTGCCGACGGTCGAGCGCGGGTTGTGCGAGGTCGACTTCTGCTCGATCGAGATCGCCGGCGACAGGCCTTCGATGTGGTCCAGGTCGGGCTTTTCCATCACGCTCAGGAACTGCCGCGCATATGCCGACAGCGACTCGACATAGCGGCGCTGGCCCTCGGCATAGATGGTGTCGAACGCCAGCGAGGACTTGCCCGAACCGGACAGGCCGGTGATCACGATCAGCTTGTCGCGGGGCAGGTCGAGGTCGATGTTCTTGAGGTTGTGCGTCCGCGCACCGCGGATGCGGATGAAATCCATCGCCATGGGAAATCCGGTTTGGACCGCTGCCGGCTGGGCCGGTAGCAGGAGGTGTGGGGGCGTCGCTGACGGCAGTCAATCAGCCTAGCGGCCTTGTCATTTGGGGGCAATTGCCAGTTTTGCCAGTGCTGTTTCCCGCCAGTGGGCCGGTTGTCGGCTGCGGGCCTGAATCGGGGTTCAGGCCCCGCGGGTCAGGGCAGGGGGTGGGTTGACCCGAGCTCGGTCTGCCCGGTAAAATCCCGCTTCTGTCCGCCCTCGACGGCGGGCAAGGCGACCACAATAACTACAGAGGAAGTCTGGTCATGTATGCAGTTCTGGTAACTGGCGGTAAGCAGTACCGCGTCGTTCAGGGTGAAACCCTGCGCGTGGAAAAACTCGAAGTCGAAGCCGGCAACGAGATCAAGTTCGACAACATCCTGATGCTCGGCGATGCCGACGGCATCAAGCTGGGTGATGCGCTGAAGGGCGCTTCGGTGACCGCCAAGGTTGTGGCCCACGGCCGCGCCGACAAGGTCCGGATCATCAAGTTCCGTCGCCGCAAGCACCACATGAAGCGTCAGGGTCACCGTCAGTACTACACCGAAATCGAAATCACCGGCATCGCCGGCTAATTGCTAAGGAGAATCCGTCATGGCACATAAAAAGGGCGTAGGTTCCTCGCGCAACGGTCGCGATTCCAACCCGAAATACCTCGGCGTCAAGATCTTCGGTGGCCAGGCCATCGAAGCTGGCAACATCATCGTGCGTCAGCGCGGCACCCAGTTCCACCCGGGTACCGGCGTCGGCCTGGGCCGTGACCACACGCTGTTCGCGCTGGTCGATGGCAAGGTTGAGTTCACGGTGAAGGGTGCCAACAAGCGCCGCACCGTCAACGTCGTCACGGAAGCTTAATTCCGTACGCGCAAGCCGCCCATACTCCGGTGTGGGCTGCTGACGAGAGCCCCGCTTCGGCGGGGTTTTTCGTTGCTTGAAGAACATTTCGCGGGCATCCTGGCCCGTTTTCCCCGGCAGCGCCGGGGCCGGTAGAATCCAGCGGTCGGGCAGCTTGCCTGCCGCCATCAGTGGGCAACCAGAATCATGAAACTTGTAGACGAAGCGGAGATCCAGGTCATCGCTGGCAACGGCGGCAATGGCTGCATCGGCTTTCGCCGCGAGAAGTTCATTCCGCTCGGTGGCCCGGATGGTGGTGACGGCGGCAATGGCGGCAGCGTCTGGATCCGTGCCGACGAAAACCTGAACACCCTGGTCGACTTCCGCCATGACCGCATTTTCAAGGCGCAGCGCGGCGAGAACGGCATGGGCCGCCAGGCCTATGGCAAGGGTGGCGAAGACCTGATCATCACCGTGCCGGTGGGTACCGTGGTGATGAATGTCGATACCGATGAAGTCATTGGTGACATGACCACGCATGGCGACCGCCTGCTGGTGGCCAAGGGCGGCAAGGGTGGCTTGGGCAACATGCACTTCAAGAGCTCCACCAACCGCGCGCCGCGTCAGGCGCTGCCGGGCGAGGAGGGCGAGGAGCGCCTGCTCAAGCTGGAGCTGAAGCTGCTGGCCGATGTCGGCCTGCTGGGCTTCCCCAATGCTGGCAAGAGCACCCTGATCCGTGCCGTTTCGGCGGCGACGCCGAAGGTGGCCGATTACCCGTTCACCACCTTGTACCCGAACCTGGGTGTGGTGAAGGTTGAGAATTACCGCAGCTTCGTGATCGCCGATATTCCGGGCCTGATCGAGGGTGCGGCCGATGGTGCCGGCCTGGGCGCGCAGTTCCTGCGTCACCTGCAGCGCACCCGTCTGTTGCTGCACCTCGTCGACATTTCGCCGATGGAAGGTGGTGTGGAGGGTATCTCGCCGATCGAGCAGGTGCGTGCGATCGAGCGCGAGCTGGGCAAGCACGACCCGGAGCTGCTGAAGAAGCCGCGCTGGCTGGTGCTGAACAAGGCCGACCTGATGTTCGAGGACGAGGCCAAGGCGGCTGCCGAGCAGGTGGTGGCCGAGCTGGGCTGGGAGCAGCCCTGGTATCTGGTGTCAGCCCTGGGCCGTGAGGGCACCTGGCCGATCATGAAGGACATCATGGCTTTCTTTGACCAGCAGAAGATGCTGGAGGAAGAGGAGCGTCACGCGCAGGGCCTTTGATTCAACAGGCCAGTGCCGGATCAAGAGCGCCGCTTCCCTTAACGGGAAGCGGCGTTTTTTTGTTTCACGATGACTCCAGTACCGCAATTCGCTGGACTACGCCAAGGCTCGATACAGCAGGTTTATCAATCACTTAGGCGAGTTCAACATATGCCGGTGCTTTCCGAAACCTGACCCGGCTTCCCCTCGCGTGGCTCCCATGCGGCTCTTGGAAACCGGGCTTTCCGAGGGGTCATCATGGCGAAGATCAAGCTCACCAAGTCCGCAGTCGATGCGGCACAACCTCAAGACAAGGCCATCGAACTGCGGGATACCGTGGTGCCCGGCTTCCTGTGCAAGATCACCCCGGCGGGCCGCAAGGTGTTCATGCTCCAGTACCGCACGAACGCGGGCGAGCGCCGTAAGCCCGCCCTGGGCCAATACGGGGAATTGACCGTCGATCAGGCACGCACAATGGCGCAGGAGTGGCTGGCCGAGGTGCGCAAAGGTGGCGACCCAAGCGCGGCCAAGAACGCCGCCCGCAAGGCACCGACTATGAAGGAGTTTTGCCACACCTTCATGGAGGACTACTCCAAGCAGCGCAACAAGCCCAGCACGCAGCGCGGCTACCAGGGAGTCATTGACCGTTGCATCATCCCGATCATGGGCCGGATGAAGGTGCAGGACGTAAAGCGCCCGGACGTGGCCACGCTGATGAAGAAGCTGGCCTACAAGCAGGCCGAGGCGAACCGCACCTTCGGCGTGCTGCGCAAGATGTTCAACCTGGCCGAAGTATGGGGGCTGCGCCCTGATGGGACGAACCCATGCCGCCACGTCCCGATGTACCCACCCGGCAAGGAAACCCGGCTCATCGTGGACGATGAACTGGTGCGGATCTTCCGCCAGTTGGAGTCGCTGGAGGCGGAAGGACTGGAGAACTACGTCATCCCGCTGGCGATTCGCCTGCAATTCGAGTTCGCTGCCCGCCGCTCCGAAATCTGCCCGCTGGAGTGGGACTGGATTGATCTGGAAAAGCGCCGCGTCGTCTGGCCCGACAGCAAGACCGGCGGCATTTCCAAGCCCATGAGTGAGGAAGCCTATCGGCTACTGTCCACAGCGCCGCGCCGGGAAGGTTGCCCCTATGTCCTGCCGTCGCCGAATGACCCGACCCGGCACATGACCCACGGCGAACACTATGGCGGCTGGACGCGTGTGCTCAAGGCCGCTGGTGTACCGCACGTCGGCACGCATGGCATCCGCCACCGTGCGACAACCGACATTGCCAATTCGGGCGTGCCGACCAAGGTGGGCATGAAGCTGACGGGCCACAAGACCGTGGCGATGTTCATGCACTACGTCCACACCGAGGACAAGCCGGTGCGTGATGCGGCCGAACTGGTGGCGAATCGGCGGCTGGCGATTACGGGTGCGCGCCGCACGGAGGAAATGGCGATATGAACTGCCTGCGAGCTTTCACGTCTTGCCCCGCTGCGCCGGTGGTGCGGCGGCATCCTGATGCTGATCCTGCCGGCCCAATTGTCGCAACGCTGTCGCGACAATTCAGGCGCTTGCCATCTATACCTGAACGGATATAATCATGATAGAGAAACGCAAGCTCCTGTACTGGGAAGGCTCATCGAAGAAGGACTTCAAGGAGTTTCCCGTCCCCGTGCAGAAGGACATGGGCGTGTCATTGTTCGTCGTCCAGTTGGGCGGCACGCCGGACTCGGCCAAGCCCTGGAAGGGACTCGGTTCTGGGGTGTACGAATTGGTGGAAGACCATCGGGGCGACACCTTCCGTGCGGTTTACACAGTGAAGATCGGGGACGCGGTGCATGTGCTGCATGCGTTCCAGAAGAAGTCCAAGTCCGGCATCGCTACGCCGCAGCCGGATGTGGAGTTGATCGAGAAGCGGTTGAAGGCAGTGCTCGCCCGCTACGCAGCGAACAGGAGAACATTATGAGTCGCAAAGATACCCCTCAAGGCACCGACAACGTGCTGCTGGATCTCGGTTTCGACGATGCGGAAGAATTGTCGGCGAAGGCCGCGCTCGCGCTCAAACTCAACGAACTAATTGACCAGCGCGACCTGAGCCAGACCGAAGCCGCCCACATCACCGGCATGACCCAGCCCAAGGTGTCCCAGGTTCGCCGCTACAAGCTCCAGAACATTTCGCTGGAGCGCTTGATGCAGGCGCTGGTGTCGCTGGATCAGCATGTGGAAATCGTGGTGCAGCCGGCCCGTCACGAGTACGCGCCAGGCATTACGGTCGCGGCCTGACTTCCATGGAAAGCCCGATCATTGAACCCTTGCTGGACGACATGGCTGCGCTGCATGAAGCCAGCGCGATCAGTCAGGAGACGCTGCAGGAGTTCGCCGCACTACTGACGCTATCCGGGCCTGTCGATTCCCGTATCACTGATACGAGAATTTCTGAGCAGCGGGCCTCTCAATCGTAGACATCCCGGGAGGCAGTGGCGGGTTCGCAAGCTGCCCATCTGGATTTCCTAGACAGTGTCTCGGAAATTCACTCGTGCTGGGCTGGCTTGTGGCTGAGCCAATTCGCCAGACAGTGCCTAGCTCACCAAGCCGGATGCAAATCTGTTTCTGGAACTAGGTTTTCCACCTGAGGAAGCCGAGCGGCTGTACCTGGCGTCGGAGAAGCAGATCATTGAAACGGAGCAGATCAAGGAAAGGTTCATTTCCGAGGTCGCCCGGCGTTGACCCTTGATGCCTGTGGCCTTTGTTGGTTGCCCAACTACAGACGGATGCTGGCAGACTTCGGTGTTGCAAACTGTTCGGGTTCTTTGCCGAGTGGGAAGCCAACGATATAAAGCACCGTGGCGAGCATCGGCTTCACATCTGCACCTGTTCCCCACTTCACCTGAATCTTGCGCGTGGCGTAGCGCAGTGAGACGCCGAGCACCTTGAGCGCGTCGATGTGGGATTGCAGCTCATCGTATATCTCGAATTTCTGCGTTTCGTTATAGGCATCGGCACAATCCCGATACTCACGCAGGTAGTCCACCAGCATCGCGAAGGTTTCGTCGGCCTCGCGAGGCAGCTCAAAAGCCGGTTCTGACAAGTCCATTGAGCAAGTTTCTGCCAGCTTGGCCAATTGCTTACCAGTAGTCAGCGGAGTCGCCGTCAAGGTGACGTGCTCCTGGTCGAACTTTTCCTTCGCAGCCTTGGCGTCTTCTTCGGATGGAATGACGAACGGCTTGTTGAGCGCGTCAATGTCCTCAAGCTCGAACGCTCGGGCAAGGGCTCGGCGGGTGTCAAGGCTGGCGACTTGGCCTTGCTCTACACGCTGGATCGTCCGCACGTTGAGGCCGGAAATCGCGGACAACTGTTCCTGTGACCACTGCCGCATCTCGCGGAACAGCTTGATGCAAGCGGCCAGTTCGGTCGGAGTCAGCAGACGGGATTGTTGGGCATGTTCTGTAGCGCTCATGGAAAGGCTCCTTCGTTCTCATTCGATGTGGCGAAGTATGGGGAGCCAGGAACAACGACAACACGACAGCAACCCGACAGTAGGCCGACATTTCAGAACTATAAGGGTCTTATGCGGTTCGCTCCAAAGGATTATTCAAACAGTGAATCAGTGCGTCCCGGCGTACCGCCGTCGGGCTCGCGGGCTGCGCCCTGCGCTTCGTGCCGAATCACAGCCATTCGGCGCTGATCCCTGACGCCTTCGGCCTGGATCGTTGATCCGGGCCTGCGCGTGCTGCGCACTTGCCGGCGGCGGGTGTGTGGCTGAGTGGGGTGTAGGCGGTCTTGCTGTTCCCTTCACCGTATCACGGCGTTCGCAGCGTCAAGGGCTGCGCGTGCTTGCACGCTTGCGCCCTGGCGGTCGGCTACGCCCCCTGACTGCTTTGCGCTGCGCCGTGCTGCCCACGGTTCCGGGCAATTCCGCCCGAGCAACCGGAGCACGATCATGTCGCAACTGTCCTTTTCCTCGTTCGATAACGCTTTGCTGGTGCGTGACGCCCAAGGGCGCTACCTCCCGGCATCGGTGGATCAAATTCTTGAAGCTGCACGCCAGGCCATCGAGCTGAAGATGCAGCGCGGTGCTGAGTTCACTTCCCCGGCGCTGGTCAAAGAATACCTGCACAACAAGCTGGCAGGTTTCGAGCATGAAGTCTTTGCGGTGCTGTTTCTGGATGCACGCCATCGGCTGATCGAGTACCGGGAGATGTTCCACGGCACCATCGACAGTGCATCGGTGTATCCGCGTGAAGTGGTCAAGGAGGCGTTGCGGCTCAATGCTGCGGCGGTCATCCTCTCGCACAACCATCCGAGCGGAAATCCTGAGCCAAGCAATGCCGACCAGGTGCTGACACAGCGACTCAAGGAAGCGCTGGGGCTGGTGGAGGTACGCACGTTGGATCACATGATCGTAGCGGGTGTAGGAACGGTGTCGTTCGCCGAGCGAGGGCTAATATAATTTTCGGGGCTTCGGCCCTTTTCTCCGGCCTCAAATACATCTTGGGAAGAGCTGCTCTGCTTATCATCAAGAATGCTCGTATCTTGTACGGCTTTGTCGTCTTCTGAATTTGACTCTTGCCCTGTAGGGGGAGCTACTTCCAAATTTCTGCCCTCTCTCTGGGTAGGGCTAACTTTTAAAGCCGACTCTTCAATATCAGAATTAAGTAATGATTGCGACTCCCTATTTTTATCATTGGCGCCAACAGGTTCTGCCGAGTAGAAAAAAGGGGTAATAATAAAAAGGGCAATAAAAACAAATGAAGCGGCAATCATTCCATTAATGGTGGACTTCGCTGTTTTCTTATATAGGCGAATGGCATCAAGCACCGGATGTAATGCCAACTCTCGATAGTCCGACCGGGTTAGTGCTATGTGAATGTTTTTATGCCAACGCCTCATGTTGCGCAACTCATTTACCAATGATTTAGAGCTAACATGATGCTGAAGAACAATGCTTGCCCATGTAATCGCTAGTACGACGCAGCAGAAAATTATCCCAGCAACTGCCCAGGTGTTCTTCTGAGAGGTCAGCAATGTAAGGCGGACACCTAGCCCCGTTGCCAGTGCAGCCAGACCAATCACAAAACCTGCAGAAAGTCTATGAATGCGCTCTACGATACGCGAAACATCTTCTCCAACCGCCTTTCTGAGGTCGGCCATAGCTTTTACCGTTTCTGCTGACTTTGATCTCACATAGGCGCGATGATCAAGCCGAGCCCCATCAAGGGCTTCTTGCAGAGATTCAGGCAATACGGTTAGCCACTCCGCGACTCCATTGGAGTCGGAGTCTCTGACAATCGAAGAAAGACGTCGCACAAGAACTTCATGCCGGGCTTCCGTGTCCTGCTTTACAAGTATCCAATCGGCAGCTTGGCATATTTTCGAGTAAGCGTTGCTATCCTGGCATTTTTCTCCGAGTGAGAAAGTGCGCTTTCTCGCGCCATTGATGGATACTTTCGTTGTATCTTCTTTCCAGACATCCGAAACAAGTAGTGTTGCCAGATTTTTAGTTGCCAGAGTCTTCCATATATTCCACGGCTCGCCGCCGCCGTCATGACCTACTAGTATCCAACGATAGGGGTCTGCCGGAACAGTGTTGCCGGTCAAGTCTCGTACTACGCCTTTTCTAGGGTCGATTGCATCTGAATCAGGCTCCAAGCACGGCAAGCCAGGCAAAGGTTCACCATCCCAAGGCAGGACAGAAAATCCTCTGGTTTTGAATCCATTAAAAGAACTTGGCACCAATAGCTCGCTAGCCAATGTCAGCGCCTTGTCTTCCAAGGCTGCCGAGAATCCTGCTAGTGACGCAAAGAAAATCCTGCCTCCTATTGGCTTCTTGATTACAAGGGTGACATCCTCATTCGCAATGGCATCTGTGGAGATCTCGGAAAATTCGCCATCACGGATAGAAATCGACCAAGCCTCAGATTTCTTTTCCGAGAAATCTTTGAAGGCCTGCTTGAAATCGTCCGATTTTTCAGGAGAGACATGCCCGGAAATGTCGATTTGCCCGATGGTTTCTCGGATGTTGGCATGCTCCCCCAAAGAATCAATCAGGGATGCGAGGCATTTTTTCGAGTTCATCGTTACGTTCCAGGCCGGTAGAGCGTATGGTTATTTCAACGCCTCCATTCCCCTCTGTTTTTATCTCTACGTTCTTGTTTTCTTCATGCCCGGCACTAAACAAGAGAGTAATCCCCTCGTTTGTGACTACTCGTCGGTACTCGGCTGGTGGTGGGGTGGCTCCCTCAAACTTGAATGCTTCTGTGCTTATATTCTTGCTGGCGAGTTTGCTCTTGAAGGTTTTGAGGATTGCGGCCTCTGGAGCCACTCCTTGCAATACGGCACCAAGAAATTCCTCTGGTTTTTCAAAGTCAAACCCTTCAAGCCTTGACATGGCTGCTCGTACAAACCGCTTGGGAGCTTTAGCAACTTCTGGGGGGACCTCGCTCTTGTGCGCCTTGATGGACTCGACTGCCGCATCTTCGAGGCGTTTGGTCAGTTCGACAGGTTCAAGGGCTCGGCGTATATCCAGGAAATTTGCAAAGTGTTGAGTGGCATCGCGGTAGCGACCGGACGAATGGTCAATTACAACGATTGATGATTGAACGTCTCCATCCGATTCAGAGCTATTACTTCTTTGGAATCGTATGACTGCAGATTTCTGCATAGCCTTGCGATCCTTCGTAAATGTTTCCACAAGCGTCTGCAAATCAGGAACAGGGTTTCCGTCTGCATCCAATATCGGCTTGCCCTTGTCATCCTTAATGTAGGAGTAAGATACAACTTGCTGGTGCTCATATTTTATGACGGCGACAAGTCGGTTATCACCTTCCGTTTTTAAGGAGAAAAGCATCAATACGCCGGGTGCAAGTCGCTTATCTTGTTTTACTTTCTCTTTGAATCTATCCGCCAGGTCGTGCGAGACTTTAACAAATTCATCTTTCGCGCCCTGACTCGGCAAGGCTCGATAAAGAAGGCCCGGAATTCCTGCGCCCGGGAGAAATTCATACGCGGCTCCACGAAGAGTTTCTTTAACTCGCTCAACGAAAAAATCCACACATTGCGGTGGTTTGACTTCTGCTAAGAAAACGGGGGACTCTGATGCTGGATCGACAACGTGGAAGATCATTCGCTCAATGGTGAGGCTTTCTGCCTCTTTTTCGCTAAGAATGCTCATCAACACCCCGTTTTCATATTGAATTTATTTAAATAATGTGAGAGCTATATTTTTCCTCACATTATTTTGGCGCTGGCAATATTTTCCTTTAAGGCAAGCCAAATAGTTTTTTGGTGCCAACCTGCCCCAAGTATGTAATTTATCAGAAATTCATAACATCTGGAGACATCCTTGCGTCTCCGCTTCGCGAACCGCGCTGCTCCAGGTTCGCTATCCGCTCATCCCTGACGGGACTGGCATTCGCCAGCCTTCCACATCCCTGACGCCTACGGCCCGGCTTCCAGCTTCGGGCCTGCGCGCTTCGCTTGCGTGCGGTTCGGCACACAGGGACGGCCGTTGCCATGTCCAGCCGTCTCCCCTGACTTCATCACCTTGTCCGCGACTGTAGCCCGCTTCCGCGTGCCATCAAGGCGCGCAGGGCCGTGTCCTCGGCTACGCCTGCGGGCCGCACCACCCCCTGCGCTTGTTTCCTTGACGGCCCCCGTCCGCGCGCTCCTGACCGTCGCGGGCGATGAACTCAGGAAAGACGGTGGCAACAGGGCCAACCGGGTTCCTCGTGCCGACCGCACCGAACAGCCACAAAGGCTGGGCTCCGAATCTTGGAATCCGGTGTGCGGTGAACAGCAAACCCTTTTTTTTCTTTGTCAGGAGAAAGACCATGCAACTCGCATCCCGTTTCGCTTCCCGTTCC